>CAMWHY010000081.1 GCA_947174185.1 uncultured Lachnospiraceae bacterium
GCATATTATATCCCATATTTTTCCAAAGATAGGTGCCGATCAACAGATACATGGCAACTTCGCCTGTCATAAAATGAACCGGCTCTCTCCCCCATGCAGCAAGTATTCCGTTGATAACGCCCGCATCATCAAACAGCATTCTCCATACAACCATCATTGCATTAGACGGAACAGCCATAGGAACAATAAACGCAAATCGTATCAGACTGTTTTTCATACGACTGACCGTATAGGCCAGAAGCAGCGATAAAACAAGTATCATGGGAATACTTACCGCATCAAAGAATAAGGTATTTTTCACAGCAAGCCGAAACGGCATATTGGAAAAAATAGCCTTATAGTTCTCCAATCCCATGAAGTAGGAAGCGCTTCCATCCATAAAGGAACGCCGCATCACATCCAGAAGCGGAATAATGATAAATATCATGATTCCAGCCAGGCCGGGAATGATATAAAAAAGGAAACAAATATTCTTATGTGATTTCATACTACCATCCCCGTTTCTTTCATCCCTTCTGTCTATATCTAAGAAAGTACCGGCTTAATCACCGCTTCCTTAGATCAATTATACCTCCACAGCCCTTTTTAAAAATCAAAGGAATCTCTAATTGCAGGTCTATTTTCTCTAATTTTCATCTAAATTGCATTTCCGGTTACTGCTTTGGGAAAAATATGCTACACTAGAATTATTTAATGTGAGAAGAGTTTCTAACTGCTCACAGCAATGCGGAAGCATGGAGGATTGGAAGAAGTGAAATTACTGTTGATAGAAGATGATGATCTCTTATGCCAGTCGCTGGCGTTTCAATTTCAAAAAGAAAATACGGAATGCTGTATCTGCAAAAACGGCTTGAGCGGATATCAGGCATTTTGTGAAAATAATTTTGACATCATTATTATAGACAGAATGCTGCCGGACATAGACGGCATTGAGATCCTAAAAAAAATTAAAAAAGAATCCATTAATACACCGGTCATTCTTCTGACTGCCCTCGGATCTCTGACAGACCGGGTAACCGGGCTTGACAGCGGGGCTGACGACTATATTACAAAACCATTTGAATTTAACGAATTGATGGCAAGAATCCGGGTTCAGATCCGTCATACCAGATTTTCTTCCCAAAAATATGACTATGAGGATATTATCTATCAGCCTTCCAGCCATACCATTTTATGCAACGGCAATTCCGTACAGCTTTCCAAGCGGGAAGCCAATGTTTTCGAGGTTCTTCTTTCCGACGCCGGCAATACCATTATCCGGGAACAGATCATCCGGCAGGCATGGGGTGAAGACGCCATGATCGAAGACGGCAATCTTGATAACTATATTTACTTTCTCAGAAAAAGGCTGAAAGCTATAGGAAGTGTCCTCATCATTAAAACAATACATGGGGTTGGATACAAATTATGTCGCAATTAACAGCATTTAAAAAAACAGAACGGAAGCTGACAATCTATGCATCCGTCTTTATTTCTCTGATTATTACTGTCATTGGAATCCTATATTCCTATCTGACCTACCGGAATATGTCCGACTCCACGATGACTGCCTTTACCAATGATATCAACAATATTATTGTCTATATTAAAAACACCCCTGTCATTTATAGCAATATTATCAATCAATATACGGAAAAAAATTATCAGATCTTTATCGAAAGCAATGACCGGATTACACGGTTTGTTGCCGCAGACGGAATCGCTGACAGCGATATGCTTCTGGACGAGGTGAAGACTGCTGCTAAAGAACAGTATGGCTTTTCTTTCATAGGACCCGGGTCTGCCCTTGTCATTCGCCATATTGAATTCCGATATCGCAGTATGGACCGTACCCGGTACTATGTCAGCATTGCGCAGATCGACAACGATAATGCTGACCTGACGGTTACGATCCTGTATCCCATTACACAAAACATGCAGGAAATCTTTCGGGCAATTCTTCTAATTGCGTTGATTACCATCTGCGGTGATATCGTCTTATGTACCGCAGCATCAATGTCCATCCGGAAGCTGCTGCAGCCGATCTCAGAATCCTACCAGAAACAAAACGATTTTATTGCCGTGGCATCCCACGAATTAAAAACACCCCTTGCTATCATCCTATCCAGCTTATCGGCCATGAGCAGATCCAACGAATCTGAATTTTACCACCACCAGTCCATCGCCCGGGACGAATGCAGGAGGATGTCTGCGCTGATGGAAGATATGCTCTGTCTTGCCCAGGCGGATCAGAACGTTCTGACTCTGTCATTATCTGAAGAACATGTGGAAGATATCATCATTGACTGCTATAACCATTTTGAACGCCTTGTATATGAAAAAGGGCTTACATTCCACGTCCATATCACTGACAATATCCCATCCTGCTCATTAGACCGCAATAAAATAATGCAGCTGCTGATCATACTGTTAGACAATGCCCTAAGCTATACCAAACAGGGAAGCATCACCCTCTCCTGCGACTATGACGGCAGATGTCTGCTGCTTAGCGTCGCGGACACCGGGATCGGAATCCCGGACAGTCACAAAAAGATAGTATTTGAGCGTTTCTACAGTTCGGACAAGTCCCATACTTCACGCAGACATCAGGGCCTTGGCCTTAGTATTGCAAAAGAAATTACGGATATCCATAAAGGAACTATCTCCATATCCGATACGCCGGGCGGCGGAGCCACCATAACGGTAGCGCTGCCCCAGAAGTACCGTTAGTCTGCTTCCTCTCACTTATTTTAGTTGCTTTGCCCTTGCCGCCTTCAACACATCCGCAAGGTTATCTTCCTTCAGTACATTCGGATCATCATCTTGAAAGACCGGCAAAATATTTTTATTTTCCCGTTCCAGTTCTCTGTAATATTGATAGAATGTTCCCATATCATCTTTTTCATAGATAGATTCAATCAATGTACGGGAGTTTTCGGGAATTCTGTCATAGGAATCATATAAATCCACAACAGCTTTCTTAATTCTATCAAGAGAGAGGGGATCTCCCTGTTCTTCCTGTTCTATTAATATACCTACGATATCTGACAGATCATTTTTATATTGCCTTCCGGCCATCAGCTTCACCGCCACAAGATACTCCGACGTAACTGTGCGAATCTGCATAAAATTTGAAAATGTCTTATAATACTTTGAATATTGCACTAATCTGGGCGTATAGGAACTTGTTTTGGTAAAATCCGTATTAAGCCATCCTGTGGGAAGTCCAAGTTTGTCCCCCACTGTATTGATCGTATCCTTCATTTCATATGATGAATGAATAATCGCATCCATATCATATGTCATTTCCCTGAATCCATAATTGATTAGAATAGAAGCCCCGCCAACCAGTATGATCTCAACCGGAAATTTGCTTTTCTTGCGAAACTCTCTTGCCAGTTCCTTCAAACATCTATCCATATGATCTTTTGTAAACGGCTTATCAGCAGACATTGCGCACCTCACATTCCACAATATTAAACCTCATGAATTCGGGTATCGCATTTGCCACAGCCTCACTTTTTATGCTCTCATCACCTGTAACAGCATATAACACAACAATATCAGCCGGAAAATATGGCTTTTCTAACTTCCCACAGCGAATATCATTATAATTCGTACAAATTGGCAGACTGTTTATTCTTGACAGGTAATCGATCATCGCCAACAGATAGAATGCTTCATGATACCATTGCCTATCATACAGATTTCTGATTTCATCTGCCTCAAGAATTCTGATAATAAAATCCATATCGCCAAGATCCTTTACATAATGGCAGGTATTGCTCTTGAATGTTTCAAAGGAACACCTATCATCAGCATCCTGATCTCTATTATTCTCCAATAGTGAATCGACTGTCACACCAAGCACCTTTGCAATTTTATATAAAGTACCGGCTGCACACTTATCAAGCTCAGTCTTTCCGCTGCAGATATCTGTGATTGTCGTCATCGCTACACCGCTTTCTTTGCTTAAGCGATATTTTGACATATTCTCCTTTTGAAGTAACTCATTAATGATCATCGGCTCTCCCTCTTCTATATAATATATTGGCAGACCATAATATTGTCAATATTGTTATATTCAAAGAAGTGTATAGTTACTCAAAATCTCTTTCAAATTTCTCGGCATAAAACCAATGATATCTACGCCCACGTTGTAAGCATTTTTTACCTTCGAGATATATTGATTTGTCTCATTATCAAAGTTGTTATGAATATGTCCATAGAAATGCAAAACATTTCTATAATATCCATTCCATTCAACCATAGGATAATGGCAGCAAAAAATCTGTGTTCCGTTATCATTCACCATTTTCAAATCAACAATCTCTACAAAATATTCCTTACAGGCAGGATTATTTAACAATCGGGAATCATGGTTCCCGATAATCAGATGCTTTTGTCCCTTTAACTTCCTCAAATATTGAATCGGATCTTCACATTTCTTCTATTGTATTGAACGGTCTATTTGACATTTTGAGAATGCTATTATGACCAAAATGCGTATCTGCAATATAATAATTCATGTATCCTCACCTCAAAATAATAAAATAATCTCATCCATCGAAACCTTCAGCACTGATGCCAGTACCACCAGATTATCAATGGATGGCATTGCCGTTCCGTGCTGCCACTTGTAAATTGCCTGGGGAGTTGCAAATCCGAAGATATCCTGTAGATCTCTGACCGTCAGACCTGCCGCCTCCCTCAGTCTCGTAATATTCCTTCCGGTAGCTTCCATATCAATCGTTGGCATAGTTAACATTTCTTCCTCCATTTCCGCTCCTACAGACGGAGGAAAATGTTCCCCCGCCTTAGGTAGAAGCTTTAAAGTTATAAATAGGTTTCATCACATCGATGATATCTACAGATTCTCTGATGACATCAATAATGTCCTCCAGACTTTTGTATGCCATCGGGGCCTCATCCAATGTATTTTCATTAATAGAAGTGGTATAAATCCCCTTCATCGTTTCTTTGTATTCATCCATGCTAAGAATTGCTTTTGCTCTCGTTCTGGACATAATTCTTCCTGCCCCGTGAGGTGCAGAATAGTTCCATTCAGGATTACCCTTACCAACCGCGAGTACGCTTCCATCTCTCATATTGATTGGAATCAGCACTTTCTCTCCACTATGGGCTGCTATTGCGCCCTTCCTCAAAATCATTTCATCCGTATCAATATAATTATGAATTGTATGGAAGGATTCACCCCCGGTCATACCGGTCCTCTCCAAAATAATCTTCGCCATTTTCTCTCTGCTTCGCCTTGCAAATGCTTGGCATATCTCAACATCGTGAAGATAGTTTTCAAAATATTTTCCGGATAAGTAGCAAAGATCTTCCGGCATGCTTGCCGCTTTCTCATACATCTGCCTATGAAGCTGTTTTAACGCCTCCTGTATTTCATTCTTACGTCCCTGCTCCTTGCAGGTTCTGATCATCTCATCACGTTTCTCAAGATAATCCCCAAATCCTCTATCCAGATCAATCGCCAGTTTCTGATAAATCTCCGCCACCTGTTTCCCCAGATTTCTTGAACCGGAGTGGATGACCAGATATTTTGTACCGTCTGCGGCTTCATCAATTTCTATAAAATGATTACCACCGCCTAAAGTACCAAGGGATCTCTCCAACCGCTTCGTGTCCTTAAGCTCTCTATAACAAAACAGAGCAGACAGGTCAAAGCGCTCCTGCCGTCCTTCCCAGACATTCATTCCTGACGGAATGAAATGTGCAGCTTCATCAACCTTTTCAAAATCAATGTCTGCTTTTCCAAGATGAACTGTATACATGCCGCATCCAATATCAACTCCCACCACATTTGGAACAGCTTTATCAGTAATTGTCATTGTGGTCCCAATCGTGCAGCCTTTACCGGCATGAACGTCAGGCATAATACGAATTTTTGAGCCTTCCGTCATCGGATAATCACACATGCGTCTGATCTGTTCTATTGCCTCCTCCTCTATTACTTTTGCATAGCAGATGGCTGTATTTACTTTTCCTTTGATTTCAATTATATTCATGTTCATGCTTTTCTTTTCTCCTTTTCTTGATACATTGGACAGTGCCCCGCGGGGGACTCGAACCCCTAACCACCTGATTAAAAGTCAGGAGCTCTACCATTGAGCTAACGGAGCAAAATGCGTATATTCAGACTCGAACTGATACAAAAAATACCGCCTACCATGTGCATTCACACAAGATAAGCGGTTCTGAAATCTATGTATCCGGTTGTCATCTTCTATCTCCTACAATAGACCAACATCCTTCGCCACAGTATTCCTTATAAGCTTATTTTTATCTGAACACACAAAACCTAAAAACCATTCTTCTTTACGATCGAATGACGGTTTTTTCAATTTTTTCAGATCTATATAGCTTGAAAAAATAACTGTGAGCATCTGTTTTCCTTTCTCAGATCCATTCCTCTCAGATCCGCTTTTCTTCTTACTGTATCGTATATTAACACAAAAAATTTTAGTTGTCATTATACTTGTAGTATAATTTTTTTAGTTCTCTCGATGGATAAGACGAAGAATATTTGCAGACCATGCGCACTATTTGTTATAATATGGTATGGATTTTAAATGAAAAGGAGCCGGGGAAATGAAAGCACTATTTATAGGAGGAACAGGAACCATAAGCACTGCGGTAGTCAAGCGTCTCGTGGAGGAACTGCATTGGGAAGTATGGCTTATCAATCGTGGCAACAGACAGAATGTTGTGCCAAAAAACGTGCATCAGATCATTGCGGATATCAATGGCGAGGCGGATATTGCAGCCAAGATCAGGGATCTTACATTTGATACGGTCTGTGAATTTATTGGTTTTCATGTGGAAGATGTAGAGCGGGATTACAGACTGTTTAAAGATAAGACAAGACAGTACATCTACACCAGTTCCGCCTCAGCTTACCATAAACCGGCAGCGGGATATATTGTAAATGAAGGAACAGCCCTCGCTAATCCTTATTGGCAGTATTCCAGAGATAAGATTAAGTGCGAGGAATTTCTGATGCAGAAATACCGTGAAGAGGGCTTCCCTGTTACCATTGTCCGTCCGAGCCACACATATGACGAGAGACATATTCCCCTCGGCGTACACGGAAAAAAAGGATTCTGGCAGGTCATTAAACGTATGATGGAAGGAAAACCTGTTATTATACAGGGCGACGGCACATCTCTCTGGACACTGACTTTTAACACTGATTTTGCCATTGGTTACACAGGACTGATGGGAAACCGTCATGCGATTGGGGAGGCATTTCAGATTACGGGCGACGAAACGCTTACATGGAATCAGATTTATGCGACGATTGCAGATGCCCTGGGCGTAAAGCTGAACGCATACCATGTGGCAGCAGAATATCTTTCTGCAGTTGGGGAAAAATATGGATATGATTTTGAGGGAAGTCTTATAGGGGATAAGTCGGTATCGGTAGTGTTCGATAACAGCAAACTTAAAAGGGCAGTACCGAATATGCAGACCTCTGTGCGATTTGATCAGGGCGTAAGGATTGCTCTTGATTACGTACTGTCTCATCAGGAGGAATGTCAACTAGACGATCCTGAATTTGATGTATGGTGCGATCGTGTCATTGCGGCGCTGGAGGCATCCAAGGCAGGCATCTGATTCTGTTTGCCCGTAATAAACTTTATGATTTCCTCTGCTTTTTCCGACTCTTCAAAAAGCGGGCTGTGTGCAGAGTTTTCAAAAGTATAGAAATACTTTTCGGGAGCGTCCAAAAACTCAAAATATTCCCTCTGTAGCTCATAACAGCAAGTATAATCGTATTTGCCCGCAAAAAAATAAACGGGAACATTAACGCTTTTAACAGTTTCAAACGCATTAAATGTAAATGTGTCCTGCATGGTTTGATTCGCAAACGATTTTCCACGCCAAATGTTAATTCTTTCTGTAAGCGAATAATCTGTCATGCGAAGCGATGGAAAAAAGATACCTGTGATAACGGATTCCATATCCCTTGTTGTACCGACTCCAAGTGCGTGCATTGCCTTATCCCTTATCCCGGAACTAAAATATCCTTCTGTGCCATAGGGATTATCCGTTAACTGCCTGAAAAGCGAGTCATTACCCTCCTTCTCACATTGTGATAACATATACTCATATGCAAGCTGTTCTGAACGCGGCTGGTCAGCTATTTGACTAATCGCTATATAGCCATGATACAATTCGGGGCGTTCTGCAACCGCCTGTATTCCGATCGATGTACCAAACGAATGGGCAGCGAGATATATTTTATTCACTTCAAATCGTTCACAAAGATATTCTGTCACTTCAAATGTATCTGCAATAAATTGTTCACGGGTCATGCTTTCCGGTGTAACAAATTGCCCATAAGACAATCCTGTACCGCGCCAGTCGAGAAAGCAGACGATAAATTCATCTTCCAAAAAGGTTGGATATTGATTCTCCATAAAATATTCAGGTATTCCCGGTCCACCTGACAAAAAGAGCAGTACAGGCTTTTCCATATCGTTTCCTTTGATGATCATTCCTTGTCGAACACCACCAATCGTAAGAAAGACTTTTTCACCTATTCCTCCATTGTTATGTTTAATCCTGGTGGTAAATGGCGGTAAAATCCATGTCAAAATAATCAGCAGTACAAGCACAATCAGAAGAATTCTATTGGGATTCATATAAGCTCCTTTTTTATTTATCAAATTTTTCATTCGACTAATATTTTCTCTAAAACATTTTCCCATTCGAAATCTTTCTCTACATATTTCATGGACGCAATCGCAGCAAGTCCATGAACCTTAGCCCACATAGCTATGATACCGTATTTTATATGTTCGTCAGTAAATCCCTCTTTTCGATATACAAAATAAGCTTTTTCTTTATAATATCGAAACGGAGAAAAACTATCTTCACATGGTTTCATAGATAAATCTATTTTTACACATGGCTGTGAAAATAAAAACGTGTAATATTCGGGGTATTGCAGAAAGAACAAAACATATGCTTTACCCATATTTAGAATGGAATTAGGAGAATGTTTTTTTTCTGTACTTTCATATGCTCTTTCTAAATAATTCTGCAACTGTTGTGTAACGTATTCCTGCATTGCGACCAATAATTCATCTTTATTTTTGAAATGACTATATGGGGCGGCTTCACTAACATTGCATTTAGCTGATAACTTCCTTAATGACAATTTCTCGATTCCATTATCTTGTATCATTTTCAATCCTGTCCGTATCAATTCGACTTTTAAATCTCCATGATGATATTTTGATTTCATTTCCAGCCTCCAATCTTAACAATGTTAAGTTTAGCATATTAAGAAAACAAAAACAACCCCATAATTATTTTTGTTTCATCAATGATCGTGCCACTTTAAAACAATGCCGGATACGGCAATAATCCATATCCAACAGGAGAATAACAGACAATATATCGTCATTCCCCACACTGACAGCATAATAATTTTTTATATAAGTTATCTATGCAAATTGCACCAAATGGTGCAGTAATGAGAATTGATAACACCGCTACTGTCAATACAGTCTGTCCACAAGCCAGTCCCATTGTAAAAGGTATTGCACCGATAGCTGCCTGCACGGTGGCTTTCGGTGTATATGCTATCATGCAGAATAGTTTTTCTTGTGTTATAAGCTTAGTTTTTATCAAAGACATTGCTACACCCAACATTCTAAAAACCAAAGCACCTATAACCAATAAAACAGCATATATACCTGCGGTTATAGCATATTTCAAATCAACGGTTGCCCCTACAAGCACAAAAAGAAATACTTCCGCTGCTACCCATAATTTATTGTATTTACCTGATAATCGTTTGGCTAATACAGAATACTTCTGTTTTATTACAATCCCCAAACTCATAATAGCTAAAAGTCCGGAAATCGGTAAGATTCCTTCCAAGCGGTTTTGCAATTCAAGAAGCAAAAAGGAAAAGCTGAGTATTATTAGAATTTTAACAGAGTCCCGCATATGAACTTTTCTGAAAAATATTACCAATATACTTCCCACAGCCGTTCCTATGACAATTCCCATTAAAATGGAAACTGGAATCTGCAAAAAGCTGATAACAGATATCGTACCTGTTGAAGCCAAAGAAATCAATGCAGTAAATACAACAATCACAAAAACATCGTCCACTGACGCACCTGCCAATATCAACTGCGGAATACTATGTTTTTTACCATATCCCTCATCAATCAGTTTAATCATCCTCGGCACTATAACAGCAGGAGAGACCGCTGCAATGACACTTCCGATAATTGCGGCTTCCAGCACGGTTACACCTAATAATATCGGTGCTAAGATCATTGTTCCTACAATTTCTATGCACGCAGGAACGAAGCACATTAGGATTGCCGGTCTGCCGGCTTTTTTCAAATCATCAACATTTAATGATAAACCTGCTCTTGTCAGAATAATTACCAATGCAATCTGCCGTAAATCTGCCGAAATGTCTAATATTGATTTATCAATGAGATCAAGCGCATGAGGGCTTAAAATAATTCCCACAATAATCATTCCTAACAGGCTTGGCAGCTTCATTTTTGAAAATATGCTTCCTAAAAGCAATCCCAATAATAAAATCAATGCAATACTTGTCAACATACAACTTCCTCCTAATTAGATACAGAAACTAAAAAAGCTGATAATTTCTGCGTCATTTTCGCAGAAGTCATCAGCATAAATGCAGCATAAATGCGGTTTAGGTTTCCCAAGGGAGAACTTCATTCCCATCATTGACTATTTTAGCATAAGCTTATTGTGCTTTCAACAATATTTTTATGACAATTTACCCAATTTTTAATCACAAGATAACTTTAATTCTACATCCCCATTACTGAGTAATTCATTCACTTCATCTTGTGGAATATCCATTTTTCCAAGTCTTGTATAAGCCCATGAATTGGAACCATAGAAAACCACAATCTGATTTCCACTGTAAAGGACGATATCACCGTTGTGGGTAGTTGTCTGCTTATCATCCCGTGTATAGTCTTTCCCCAATGGTCCCACCTGCTCATTGTCACTATACATAGACATTTGAACCGTGATATCAGAGTTTGCCGCCTGCTCCATCAGCTCCAATACTGTTTCATTATCTTCCCAAATAACAGGAATCTCCTGATCATTGATATATAATTTCATATCACTTTCATCTCCCATCTGATAATTTTCATCCATAGAAACCGGGGTTGTTTCCTCCTGAGTTTGTTCCTCTTGAATTTCCTCCTGAGTTTTTTCTTCCCCCTGAGTTTGCTCTTCCTGAACTCGTTCCTCCTGAATTGATTCAACATCGTTTCCACATGCCGTAAAAACTGTCGTTATAAATGTCATTAAAACCAATATCAGTACAATACGTCCTAATTTCTTCATATCTCCAACCCCGGTTTCTATTTTAAATGCTTCCACACCTGTATTTTACCTTACCGCTTTTAAAAAGTGCAATACCATCATTATTTCAAATAAGTTCCGAAGAACTCTTCTAATTTATCAAAAGGAATGGCATCCTTATTTCCGCCATCATATAAATCCGTATGAACTGCATCCGGAATGATCAAAAGTTCCTTGTTGTCAGCCCATGGATTATCCTTCACCATATTTGCATACGCATCCTTCGAGAAATAGCAGGAATGCGCTTTTTCACCATGCATTACAAGTACGGCGCTGCGGATTTCGTTACTGTACTGAAGGATCGGCTGATTCATGAAAGAAAGGCATCCTGTAACATTCCATCCGCCATTGGAATTCAGCGAACGTTCATGATAACCACGGTCTGTCTTATAATAATCATAGTAGTCTTTTACAAAGAAGGGAGCGTCTTCAGGAAGCGGATCAACCACACCGCCGCCAAGCGCATAAGAATCATTTTCATAGTCAACCAGACGCTGTTTATTCAGTGCCTGCTTCTTTGCAAAACGCTCATCAGCCGTATTCTCGGAATCAAAATATCCATTTGCATTCACTCTGGTCATATCATACATGGTAGATGCCACAGTTGCCTTAATTCTGGTATCAAGTGCAGCTGCATTTATCGCCATACCGCCCCATCCGCAGATTCCGATAATTCCGATTTTCTCAGGATCGACCATTTCATTCAGAGATAGAAAATCAACGGCAGCCTGAAAATCCTCTGTATTGATATCCGGTGAAGCCATATATCTTGGCTGACCACCACTTTCACCTGTAAAGGATGGATCAAAGGCAATTGTCAAATATCCTCTCTCAGCCATCGTCTGAGCGTAAAGACCGGCACACTGTTCCTTAACTGCTCCGAAAGGTCCACAGACTGCTATCGCAGGAAGCTTTCCCTCTGCATTCTTTGGTACATACATATCTGCTGCAAGTGTGATTCCATAACGATTATGAAAGGTTACCTTACTGTGATTTACTTTGTTTGATTTTGCAAATGTCTTATCCCATTCCTTTGTCAAATTTAATTTCTCCATTTTTTACATCTTCCTTTCTTTTTTGATATCCGGGTACTTCCCGGCTGATAACTTGTTTTTTTCAATCTGATACATCAACAGATCAAGATCGTCAACACGCTTTCCGCTCTCATGAAGAATATCCATCAGTTTTTTTCGATGACGTCTAAGCAGCAGTTTTACGGTATCCTTATCTCCTGCCAATACACGTTCAGTGATGACCTCTATCTGATCATGATCCAGATTTAATTCCTGTAAACGTAATGTTAATGTCTTTTTTATTGCATCCATATTATTCTCTAAAATATCTTCCAAATCATTTTTACTACAAGAAATCCGTGTTACCTTTTCGGATGATTCTATTGTACTGTCCTTTTTTGCTATTCGCTAATGCCTATATTGCATTTCATGATATACATTTTTTGTATATCATGGTATAATCTACGCAAAAGCATTGATGCAGTGAATAGGGCGAAGCCCGCGAATAAAATGATGCACTGCGGATATGGTATAAAACTCACAACAACAAATGGAGACACCAATAATGGAACTAAAAACATTACAAAACTTTTTAACAATTGCCCGGGAAGAGAACATGACAAAAGCTGCGGATATCCTTCATATCACGCAGCCAACTCTTTCCAGACAGATAAAATCCCTTGAGGACGAGCTTGGACAAAAACTCTTTATCCGTCATAGTTTCCATATTGAATTATCAGACGCCGGTATTTTGCTTCGGAAACAGGCAGAAGATCTTCTTTCTATGGCCAATAAGATTACTGACAGTTTTCAATCCCTTGATGATATTTCTGGCGGAGATCTTTACTTTGGTCTGGCAGAAAGCTATCAGATCAGTTTTCTGGCAGAATTCATTAAAGATTTCAAAATCAAATATCCCAACCTGAAATATCACATTACAAGCGGAGACACGGAACAGGTTGTGGAAAAACTGGAAAAAGGAATTCTTGACTTCGCTGCCATTGTTGAAAAACCGGATTTCAACAAGTATAATGT
>CAMWHY010000082.1 GCA_947174185.1 uncultured Lachnospiraceae bacterium
TTTTGTCCTCTATATGCTTTTTTCTATTCCTGCCGCCATCCCCCTGATAGGAACCGCCGCCCTGTTCCCTGTCTTCTTCATTCCATTCCGCCTCATTGCGTCTAATGACCTGAGACGACGCCGACTCCACATTGCGGTCCACCTGATTCTGAAAATTGCCATAATCTACCATAGGTCTGGTGTCTTCATTCTGCTTAATCGTCTGAAAATCCTGCTGACGTGGAATCTGCCCCTGAAACTCTATCATGCTGATTGCCATGCAGGTTCACCTCCCATGCTATAAACTCTCCACCTTTACTTCACCATCCCGCTTTCTCAAGCTGCAGAATTTTATTGAGTCCCGAATCGTGAGGGAAACATCCGATATCGTAACGTTCACCCCGGGGTATATTTCTCCGGAGACTTCTACTCTGGAAGCCTGAGCCTGCGCAATCTGTTCTTTACATTCCTTCAGCTCCTGTCCCCTTGACTCCACGACCTGTTGTAAATGCCTTGCCGTCTCTATCAGCTGTGACATATATTTCATCTGTTCCTTCTGTGACACGCTGTTGAGAAGAAGCTTCTTTTTCGTGCTTTCCAGTATAGGCAGTACCTTATCCAGATTTTTCTTTGCTTCTTCCAGTTCTTTCTTCACCTGTACGCTTCTCTCGCTGACCGCAGGGTCGACTCCGACCACGATATTCGTCACCGTTCCCATAGGCGTCCCTAAGTTCTTTGTACTGATCAAAGTAGTTGCAATGACCGTTCCTCCGGTAATACTTGCCTTCTTGCCGGATACATGGATCTCCGTCTTAGACTTCACATTGGACTGAACAATCGTTTCCGTTTCTATATATCCGCCTGCTGTGACAGAACAATTCTCCAAAAACTTGGAGATAATGTTTCCTTCTGCAATCAGTTTCCCTTTTCCCATACCATTGATGCCTCTGGCAAGGATGATATTATTGCCGGATTCCATATAGGCGCCCTCTACGGTTCCTTTTACTTCAATATCACCGCGCGCCCTCACCGAAAAGTTAGAGCAGACATTGCCATTGATCTTCACCGATCCGTCATAATCTATATTCCCTGTTGAGTTATCTACATTCTCCACTTCAAGAACATTGGAAACAAATACAGTATCGTCCACAAGTGTCACATGACCGTCCACCATGGACCGCAGTTCTGTTTTTTCCTCATTTTTCTCAATATTATTGCCATGCTTGAGCACCATCCGGACAACTTCCTTCTGGCGTATTGGGGCACCTAAAACATTGACCCCCGGCTCTCCCAAATCCGCCGGCGTCAATACCGCCAAAAGGTCGCCTTTTTTACAGTGGCTCACAAGATCCAGATCAAAATAATTCACTGTACCATCATCGCGAAGTTGTGGACGCATTTTTCTATCCGTCTGGAAGAAATACTCTATCTTAGCATCCGTCCCCTCTCTCGGCGGTTTTCCATATGCCACTACATGAGGGGTTCCGTACTCTCTGTGTTCCAGAAATGTCTTAATTGCTTCTCGATCTATTCCATATTCTATCTTGGCAAGACGGAGGGCTGATTCTATATCCTCCAGAGAACACGCTCTACCATTCGTAGAAGGCGGATACAGACATATACTCGCTTTCATCTTATCAAAAGACACATTGACCATACATCTCTCTTTGATCGGCAATACCTTCTCCACCGTTAATAAAATATCCTGTTCCTCCACGAGTCCGTTGAGTGTTTCATTCAACACCTGAATATCATAGGGAAGTTTTTCCATTTCCAGATAATCTAAAACCTCTTTCATATTAATAGGACGACCATCCTCCGTCGGAGGATAGCATCTCAAATATACGCCTACCGTTTTACACACTACCTGAAAATAACCGTTCATCCGCACCTCTTTTTCATTTTATTAGCTCAACTGAGACAAGATCCCCACATAATCCCCAAGCCTTGTCTTCATCTTCTGCAAAGCCCTGGTATGCAGCTGGGAAATCCTTGATTCCGATACTTCCATAATATTACTGATCTCTTTTAAGGTCAGCTCCTCGTAATAATAAAACAGAATAACGTTCCGCTCCTTTTCTGTCAGCATCTCCAATGCTTCCTTCAGCATCTCCTTTAATTCTTCCTGCTCAACCTTTTCTTCCGGCATTTCAAAATGATTCGGCTGTGAAGCATCATTGGGCACTTCGCTTCCCTGCTCCATAAACTCATTCAGCGAAACCACATTCGTAACCTTCATCTGTGACTGCCATTCCAACAGTTCATCATCCGTGATGCCTATGGCCGCAGCAATCTCCCCGTCTGTCGCCGGGCGTCCTGTCTGGGCTTCGATATCCTTGATGGCAGTATCTATCTGTTTCTGGCGTTGTCTGACCGTTCTGGGAATCCAGTCATTCTTTCGTATCTGATCTAAGATCGCTCCCCGGATACGAAGTGACGCATATGTTTCAAATTTGATCCCCTTGCGGTAGTCATACTTATCAATCGCGTCGATCAGTCCAAAAATCCCATAACTTACCAGATCCTCAAACTCCACATTGTATCCAAGATACATGCAGAGCCTACCCGCAACAAGCTTTACCAGCGGCGCATATTCTATGATTAACTTTTCACGTAATTGTGGGGATTCCGATCTTGCATAATCTTCCCACAATCTCTTTTTACCTGCGTCGTCCATACAACCTTATGTCTCTCCTTGCCGGATTATTACACTGTAACAGCAAAAGCTGTTTTTGCATTCATTTTTCTACAATTTCACCGTCTTCATCAAAATAATCGGAATAATCCATCTCTGTCCGAAAACGATCCATGATACTCTTTATAATGGTTCCTAAAATTGCAAAAAGAAGCATGACAATAAATAAGATGAACATGCTTTTTACCAATTCATAGCCTTTCACCAAACACAAAATGGAAGTGATCAGTCCTGCCGTAAGCATCATGATCGGCGGAATAAATTTCGTTTTCCTTTTCCTGCGTTCGAGCAGGCGCATATGATTATGATCCATGGTTCCATCTCCACCCTTAAATTATAATGACATTCTTTCCAACCGCACGGATCTCATAATTACCATTTTCCGGATAATACACGACAGTCCTTCCATAATCTTTTCCTGTATCCTCCGCTTTTAAGGGTATTCCCAGTGCCTTCAGTTTGCTTTTTGACGCTTCCACATTACGCATACCGACACCCGCCAGATCCGACTTATTACGAAACGTAAACATTTGCGCCCCTCCGGCGATCTTGGCCTCCATCCGCCAACGGCTGCATCCTCTTCTTTCCATCAACCGTACCAGTTCTTCAATTCCTGTATCCGCAAATTTAGCAAGATTCGATGAACCGGAAATCTGTGTGCTGTCAGGCAGCATAATATGTACCAGACCACCGATCCTTAATGCGGGATCCCTAATCGCAATACCGACACAGGAACCCAACCCGATCGTTGTAATCATATTTGGTGCACTGCATACATTTAAATCTGCAATTCCTACTTTAAACGTCTCAGCCATTACAAACTACCTTCTATCCCATTAAATTTCTATTGTTCCTTTCTAAGACCGGCAAACGCCATGCACAAAACTTCTAAAATCAACCAACTCCCAAAGCTTTTAATATTTTATCATAAGATACCTCATCAGGCATTAGGATAAAATAACCTGACATATCTGCATCATCCGCAAAGTCAGTCTGAATCATCAATATCCTGTCTCCGATGGTGCCAAACTCAATCGCCGGCACTGACATAATCGCAGCCGCCATATCGATGCAAAGCTCCGGCACTGAAGGGTATATGCAGAGATTGGTCAATGTTGACAGGGAATTCAGATACGCCCCCGTAATAATATTGCCGATCTCCTTTAATGCGGAAAGCTCCATCTCACTAAAGTCATCCCCTTGAAGTTCCATTCCCATCAGCTTGGATACCATATTTCTGGCAGATTCCTTTTTCTGAATGAACATGATACTACCGGTAATATCACCTTCCACTGCAAGATAAATACCCGCAACAAGCTGCTCCTCACCGCCCATTGTGGTCCCAACCTCTTTAAACTCCATCAGCCTGACCTTCGGTACAGCCATATCGACTCTGGTATTCAGCATCTGCGACAATGCCGTCGTTGCATTGCCTGCACCGATATTGCCGATTTCTCTCAACACATCATAGTATTGATCTGTCATATTAACCATAAATCACTTTCCTTTCTGCCAAAATTATCACTATACTCCTGCACTTTTGCATGAGCATTAGAAGTGTTTTTCACATTTATTCCTGCAAAACTGCATTGATATCCAGAAGTGAAATCAGCGAATCTCCCTGCTTCCCGATCCCCTGTACAAATGCATTCCGTTCGTCACGATTCTCAAAGGAGACTTTCTCAATCTCTGCAACATTCAGAGAAACAACTTCCTTAACCGAATCTACCATAAGACCGATGCCATCATGATTGATCTTTAAAATAATAATCCTCGTATCCTTAGTAATCTCATCCTCGTCCATATCCATCTTAATTCTAAGACTCATAACGGGAATCACCTCTCCACGAAGATTGATCACACCTTTCAGATGTGCCGGCACCTTAGGAACTCTGGTAATACTTTGCATCCTGACGATATTGTCTATGTATTTAATATCGATCCCGTACTGTTCCTCACCGATCCGGACAACAACATACTGTATGATCTCATTTACCTGTGTACTGATTTCATATGCCATACTGATAACCTTGCCTTTCTCCTAATCTGCAACATGGGCAGCGACCAATCTGTCCTATGCAATTCCTATTGATATACAAAACTAACGCATTTAGAATGATCAGATCAGCGCATTCGCATCCAAAATCAATGCAATCTCACCATCTCCAAGAATCGTTGCGCCACTTATGAATTTACATTTATTTATGTACTTGCCCATGGACTTAATAACGATCTCCTGCTGTCCGATCAGTTCATCGATCACAAGACCCGCAAGCTTATCGCCCTTCTTCACAATGACAACCACCATATTCTCATCCGGTTCGCGTTTGGATTCAATATCCAGAACCTCGTCCAGACGGATCAGTGGAATTACGGAACCACGCAGATGGATGACTTCTTTGGACTGTACGGTCTTGACCTCCTTGGGATCCACATCCTCGATTGTCTGGATGCCGCCCAAGGAAATAGCATATTTTTCACCGCCCACAACAACCATCAGTGCCTGTATGATAGCAAGGGTAAGCGGAAGCCTGATAATAAAGGTGCTTCCCTCCCCTAATTTTGTCTTAACCTCAACTTCACCGGAAAGAGACTCAATCTTGGACTTGACTACATCAAGCCCTACCCCTCGACCGGATACGTCTGAAACCTGCTTCGCCGTGGAAAATCCCGGTTCAAACAACAATGATATAATATCCTCATCAGACGCCGCCGCTGCTTGTTCCTCCGTCATAAATTCACGTTCTACAGCCTTCATACGGACAGCGTCCGCATCGATGCCATTACCGTCGTCACGCACTTCGATGACAACATTGTTACCATCCTGATAGGCATCCAGAAAGATGGAACCAACAGGCGATTTTCCCCTTGCAATTCTTGTTTCGGTAGACTCCAGACCATGATCAGCGGAATTACGTAACAGATGCATCAGCGGGTCACCAATCTCGTCCACCACAGTTCGGTCTAACTCCGTCTCTTCACCGGTCATGTATAGTTCCATCTGCTTATTCAGCTTCTTAGTAAGATCCCTGATCATACGCGGGAATTTATTCACTACGCTCTCGATCGGCACCATCCTGACTTTCATAACGGACTCATGCAGATTTGTCGTAACGCTTTCCAGATATTCAATCTGCTCATTAAAGCCCGTGCCTTGCTCTGTTCCTGCCGCACCTGTCGCACTGCTGACCAGAGAATTCTTGGCAATGATCAGCTCACTGACAAGGTTCATCAATACATCCAACTTTTCAATATCAACACGGACAGTACGGTTCATCTGCTGCTTTGCTGCAGTCTTTTTTTCAGGCTGCTTTACCGCAGGCTTCTCAACAGTCTGCGGTTTTTCGGCTTTATTCAAGACCTCCGGCTGCATCGTCTGTGTTACTGTAGGAACGACCGCTTCTGGTTCTTCCGTTTTTGACTCTTCTTCCAAGACATAGATATCACCCACTGCATCCGCAATCTCTGAAACCTTTTTCACAGCTCCGAGCACTTCATCCAGCTGATGTTCTGAAGATACGATCAAAGAAAAATCAAGTTCAAAACGTTCATCTTCAATATCCTGTGCCGAAGGCTGCGTGGAAATGACCTCTCCCAACTCTTCAATCGCCTTAAATACCAAAAATGCTCTTGCCGCTTTTAAAAGACATGCCTCCTGCACGATAACTGTCATGCCATAAATATTTTTCCCTTTCTCCATGGCCTCCTTGATATGCTGCCTATCCTCCGGTTTACACTCCACATTCATCCAATGGGTAGTTAGTGTTGCAGCTTCCTTCGCAGGGGTTTCCTCTGTCTGGGAATCCGCCTTCTCCTCTTCCCCGCCTTTGCTGTTCAGAATACGGTTTAACTCTTTGATAAGGGGTTCGTTGTCATTATCCCCCTCATCAGCATTTTCCTGAATATAGGCAAGATAATCCTCCAATGCATCCAGACACTGGAACAGTGTGTCGATCATCGGTGCATTGACCTTAATACTGCCGGTTCTCACCTCGGAGAATACATTTTCCATATCATGAGTCAGGGTCTGCATACGCTTATATCCCATAGTCCCCGCCATTCCCTTTAAAGAATGTGCAGCACGGAAAATCTCATTAATCGTATCCATATTTTCCGAATCCTGCTCCAGCGCAAGAATCTGGGTATTCAGATTTTGCAGATGCTCCTTGGTCTCATCAAGGAAAATGTCAAGATACTGGCTAACGTCCATCTTTTCTCACTCCCACTCTTAATATTATTTCTTGTGCAATCAAATCCAAAGGCACAATTTTATTTGCTTTTTTAGCTTCAATAATACTTCTCGGCATACCATATACGGTACAGGATTTCTCATCCTGCGCAATCACGAAAATCTTTTTTCTTTTTTCGAGATTAATAATCCCCTCCGTCGCGTCGCATCCCATCCCGGTCATCACGACACACACAACTTCATCAAAAGGACTATTGATCAGCGATTCATACAAATAATCCGAACAGGGCTTTACCCCCTGCCTGTTGGGCTGATCGGAATAATATAATGTACCTATCCCCATATTGGGCTTAAAATTCAGGTGCGATCCGCCCCTTGCAATATAAACGCATCCTTTTTTGATCGGTTCGTACTCTACAGCTTCCTTTACTTCAATCCTGCTGATCTGATTCAGCCTTTTTGCCAAATCCTTTGTAAATCCAGTCAACATATGCTGCACCAGAACCACCGGTGCATCCAGATCAACAGGCAGTTTTGGAATCACATGCTGCAGCGCCTTTGGTCCTCCTGTCGAAACCGCTATCGCAACTATCCTATTCATAATAACACCACATCACATATATTCCCATATACTGCTTCTATTTGATATTATATCACAGCGTGCACTTCTCATGGGTGCAAAGTAACATTTTATTCAAAATATTTTTTCACAAAATTAATTCAATTCATTTATGCATTATTCACAACCAAAAGAAAAAAGGCCGGACAGTTTCCCTCTGCTCCGGCCCGGCAATTTTACTTCTCCCAACCATTATCCTTTGCGCCTCATCCTGCGCTCTTCCTCAAAAATAAAATGAATGATCGCTTCCCGTTCCCTGTCGTCCAGATACCTGAACTCACCACGGTACTCCACGTTCTTTGTATGATTACCTACAGGCTGACCATTCAAGATCTTCACCACACAGCTGTATGTTCTCTGTTGATCGCCATTTCTGAGAAGAAACCGACAGTATACCAGCTTTCCTTTTTCATAAGCTACCGGCGTCACAAAACGGATCCCTCCTCCGCTGATATCCACAATCACGCTCTTATCTTCCGGCAGGTCAAAAAGATTGCTGTCCTTTGTCATTTCAAACCGCTCCGCTTCCTCATCGGTAAGCTGCCTCGTATTCATGCCGATGACGCAGGAATACCGATAATACTCCCGCCGCTGCTGCTTCTTCAGCCCTGACGTAAGTTCCAGAGAAGCTACTACAAACTGTTCCTCTCTGTACCGCTCGCTCACACGCGCCTCACAGGCAAAGATCCCTTTCCTGCCATAGAAAAATAACTGAAACTCCGTATCTACTTCCAGAAGCATGAGCTTCGTCTTTTCCATAGGCATCAGAACATCCACATGATCTTCATCCGGGATGTCATAAATCTTTGTAATATAATACTTCTTCTCCTCTTCAGATTCCGCCTCGTCAAATGCCGGAATCATCTCCAAATCTACCCGTTCTCCGGGCTTCAACACCTCGTCCGCTCTGATATCACTCATTATTCTTTTTGCTGGCAATAATATGCGAAAAAAACGCTGCCATTCCTCTCTTTTTAATTTTACCGCTCTGTTCTATATTCATCAGGCGGTTTGCTATATCTTCATATGCCTTTGCTGAACGGGCATTGGGATGCGCCAGAGAAACCGGCATCTGCTGCATGACCGCCGTACTAAGCATCTTATCATAGGGTATCGCGCCAAGGTACTCGATCGGCAGAGACAGGTATCTCGAAACGACCGTATTTAACTTATTAAACAAAGAATCTGCTTCATCATCACTACTCACTCGGTTCGCAATAACCTTGATCGAAGAGTTCTCCCGCCGAAATCTCGGATGACGGTTAAGCGCTTTCAACAGGGAATAAGAATCCGTAATCGAAGTGGGTTCCGGCGTCGTCACGACGATAATCTCACCACTCGCCACAAGGAACTCCATCACCGCTTCCGCAATTCCGGCACCCGTATCCACGATGATCACATCTGCAATCGCATCCAGCTGCGCAAGATTCTGGATGATATATGTCAGGTACTCCCTGCTAAGATTGGAAAGTCCGGCAATCCCCGAACCGCCTGAGATAAATCCGATCTCCTCCGGTCCCCAGGTAATGATCTCCGTGATGTTTTTTCCTTGGTAAATCAAATCACAAAGATTATGCTTCGGGATTGTTCCGAACATGATCTCGATATTGGCAAGTCCAAAGTCCGCATCCAAAATAACAACCCGCTTGCCCCGTTTTTTAAACTGGATTGCAAGGTTGATTGCCGTATTGGATTTCCCAACGCCGCCCTTACCACTGGTGATCGTGATCACCCTTGCCAGTGGACGATGCGCGTAAGTACCCGCCTTTATGATATTTCTCAACTGTTCCGCTTGATCCATAAAAATCCCCGTTCTGCTTTAACGCATTTTTTCATCTGTTCTCAGCCTGCCCGCCAAGAATCTTTCTAACTGCCTCCTGCGGCTGGAAAAGTTCGATATCGTCCGGTACATTCTGTCCGTTTGTCACATAGCTTAACGGCGCTCCGGTATGTATCTTCAGATTCAACAGATTGCCATATTCGATCGTCTCATCCAGTTTGGTAAAAATGATCTTGTAATCCGTAATCTCAGTATAGGTATCCGCAATATTCACCAGATCCCGGTATTTCGTCGTCGCCGAAAGCACCAGATAGACTTCCGTCTCTACGTCGTCCCCAAACGCATGGATAAATTCATTCATATCCTTACGTCGTTCTTCATTATTCGGCGAGTGTCCCGCCGTGTCAACCAATACATAATCATATTCCTTATAACTCTCAAGACACTTCCTCATCTCATCCACCGAATATATGATGTGAAAAGGCACTCCTAAAATATTCGCATAGGTCTTCAGCTGATCTGTAGCGGAGATCCTATAGGTATCCGCTGTAAACAGCGCAATCTTTTTGTTACTGCTGACACTAAATTGCGATGCGATCTTTGCCAGCGTCGTCGTCTTACCCACGCCTGTCGGTCCAAGGAAGAAGATCACCTTCGGTCCCTTCTTTTCGGCAGGGGTAATACGCTCCACTTTGCCAAACTTTAAAACCATCTTCTGATAGATATGAGACAGAACATATTCCACCTGCATATTCTCTCCAAAATTCTGCTCCACCTCATCGATCATTTGATTGGCATACTTCTCATGTACTTCATTTTCAATCATCGTATTATAAAGGAGGCGGATAAATTCCGTCATCTCGGTATTTTTCTCTTCACCGTCCTTCTCCGGCTCCTGCACGTTCGTCTTATCCTCGTGTCTTTTAAGCTTCTCCTCCAACAGATTCTGGATATTCTCCAGACGTTCTTCCAGTACCGCTTCTTCCGCAGGCGGTGCCTTTTTCTCAGTGGATTCCTTATCGCCCTCACCCAACTGCCGCAGTTTATCGATGGAGGCGATAACATCCTTCAGATTTTCCGTCTGCATCTTCTCCGTCTGCTCCTTTGCATGCGCCGCCTCAGTTTCTTCTTCTTTTGCCACCATCACCTCGACAATGGGTGATTTGAACCATTTAAAAAGCCCCTTGGGTTTGACCATGCGGACATTCATAACCACAACGTTCTCCCCCAGCTCCTTTTTCGCCTGCGTTACCGCTTCTTCTTCTGTTTTTGCCTGAAATTTCTTGATTATCATTTACGCCGTCACCATTACTACTGATTGTAATTCTACCTCGGATTCCACTTCATTGTATGAAACGACTGCCAGATCGTTAAAATAATCCTCTGTTAAACGTTTAAAATACATCCTTACGATAGGCGATGTAAGGATAATAGAATTCTTGCCCATGCTTTCCAGCTTTTCCAGTTCCTTGCGCACGCTCTCAATCATCAGTTTGATCCGCTCCGGATCCAATGTGATATAAGCACCCTGCTCTGACTGTTTCACACTGTTCATGATCTCCTGTTCCAGCTTCGGATCAAGGGTCACCACACTGGCGGTTCCCGGTTCCGAAAAATATTTATTGGAAATGGCACGCTTTAACGTCTGTCTGACATATTCCGTCAGAAGATCTGTATCTCTTGTTGCCGCCGCATGATCCGCCAGCGCTTCAAAGATCGTAAGCAGATCCCGGATAGAAATTTCCTCTTTCAAGAGATTCTGCAGCACCTTCTGGATCTCACCCAATCCAAGCAGCTTCGGCACAAGTTCCTCCACAATAGACGGATTGGTCTCTTTCAGATTGTTGACAAGATTCTGGACATCCTGTCTGGTCAACAGCTCTGCAATATGTTTTCTGATGACCTCCGTCAGATGCGTTGCGATGATCGACGGCGGGTCCACCACCGTATATCCCAGACTCTCCGCACGTTCCCGCTGTCCCTCCGTAATCCAGATAGCAGGCAGATGGAACGAGGGTTCAAAGGTCGGTATGCCGGTGATCTCCTCCTCCACATAACCCGGATTCATCGCCAGATAATGGTCAAATAATATTTCGCCTTCGCTGACCTGTATACCCTTGATCTTGATGATATACTGATTAGGATTCAACTGGATATTGTCCCGCAGACGGATGATCGGCACGATGGTTCCAAGTTCCAGCGCAATCTGTCTTCGTATCATTACAACACGGTCCAAAAGATCCCCGCCCTGATTGCTGTCCGCCAGCGGTATGATACCATAGCCAAATTCCAGTTCAATGGGATCAACCTGCAGAAGCGACGTCACATTCTCCGGCCGCCTGATCTCCTCGGCTGCCACTTCCTCTTCCTCTACCTTTGCCTCGATCTCCTCCGTCTTAATCGTACCAGAAATGCTTTTTCCAGCGATAATAAACGCCAGACCAAGTCCAATAAAAAGAACATCATTTAATGGTGTCAGGATACCCAGCACCGCTATTGTAGCACCCACCAAATACAGAACCTTCGGAATGCCGAACAACTGGCTGACCAGCACCGTGCCAAAATCCGCATCCTTAGATCCCTTTGTAACAAGTATACCTGTGGAAAGAGAGATCAAAAGCGAAGGAATCTGACTCACCAGACCGTCGCCGATTGTCAGGATCGTATAGCGGTCAAAAGCATCGCCAAAGTTCATGCCCTGACGCAGCACTCCCATCGCTACTCCGCCTACAATATTGACTGCCGTAATAATCAGTCCCGCAGTCGCATCTCCCTTAACATACTTTACAGCACCATCCATAGAACCGAAAAAGCTTGATTCCCTCTGGATCTTATCACGCTGTTCCTTAGCCTGTATATCCGTGATCGCACCGGTATTTAAATCCGCGTCGATCGCCATCTGTTTACCGGGCATAGCGTCCAGCGTAAAACGCGCCGTTACTTCCGCTACTCGTTCGGAACCTTTATTGATGACTACAAACTGAATAATAATCAAAATGATAAAAACAATAATACCGACTACCAGATCGCCGCCGCCCACATACTCTCCAAAGGTCTCCACAACATTACCCGGATTTCCTGTGGTCAGTATCAGTTTGGTGGAAGATACATTCAACGCGATACGGAAAATCGTGGTAAACAGCAGGATGGTGGGATAAAACGACATATCCAGAACTTCCTTGGTAAACATCGTGGAAAACATGATTGTAAAAGCCAGCGACATATTGAGCGCCAAACAGACATCCAGCAGCCAGCTTGGAATCGATACGATCAGCATTACAAATGCCGACAGCAGATACAAAGCCACGCCGAGATCAGCTTTTTTCATGTCTTTCCACTCCTTTCCCTCTTTTTATCATATCGTCAATTGTTTGGCATCCAAAAACCTTTGTCTGCTATATCTTCCCCTGCGCACGGTAAACCGCGGCTAAAACTTCGGCCACTGCCACATAAAGTTCCTGCGGGATCTGTTCCCCTATCTCGACATTGGCGTAAAGGGAACGTGCCAACGGTTTATTCTCCATAATCTCTATATGATGCTCTCTGGCGATCTCTTTAATTTTTTGTGCCAGATAATCCATACCCTTCGCTACCACAAACGGCGCGTCCGAAATTTCCGTATCGTACCGGATAGCAACGGCATAATGCGTCGGGTTTGTAATCACGACGTCTGCCTTGGGAAGATCCTGCATCATTCTCCGTCTGGAAGCCTCCATCATCCTCTGACGGATCTTTCCTTTGATCTGCGGATCTCCTTCGGTATTCTTAAACTCATCTTTGATTTCCTGCTTAGTCATCTTCAGATCTTCATGATGCTTCCATCTCTGGAAGATATAATCGGCCGCAGCAACAACGATAAAGATCAGCGCTATCTTTAACCCGATATTAATCAGCATATCTCCCGCCATAAACACCGCCTGTATCAGCGGCATATTATAAACCAGCAGGACCGTCTGCCATTTCTCCTTAAACTCATTATATATAACTATGA
>CAMWHY010000083.1 GCA_947174185.1 uncultured Lachnospiraceae bacterium
CGATTATGGGCGGGCTGTTTCCACGGCTTAATGAGTATCATAATGTGGCGGTCGGACTTTTAACAACAGGGTCGGCTGCAGTAGTGTTTTATGCATTGTCCACCCTTTCCACATCGATCCTGCAAAGTTGTGACCGTATGCGGATTCCGGTGGTGCATGCGGGGATATCCCTAGGGGTTCATGTGCTGCTGTTGGCGGCGCTGTTGTACGGGACGGAGTTAGGAGAATATGCGCTCATCATCGGCAATGTAACCTTTCCAATGCTGGTATGTATTTTGAACTGCCGTTACATCAGCCGGATGCTGGATTACCGGTTTGATTGGAAAAATACATTCTTGAAACCTGCGGCTGCGGCTGTGATCATGGGAGGGATCACGGTACTGATCTATTCGGGATTCTATAGGCTTTGCCAAAGTATGTTATTATCCATGCTGGGGGCGATCGTGGCTGCGATGGCAGTATATCTGCTGATGTTGTATCTGCTTCAGGCATTTACCAAAGAGGAACTTAGGGCGGTGCCAATTGTGAAGCGGTGGATAAAATAAGGTGAGACCATAAATTTTCAGGGGAAAGACAGGCTGCGATATGAGAAGCATGGAATTTAAAATGGAACGGCAGGGACTGTTAAATATTGGAGATAAGGTGTCGGTGACGGAGGGAGAGCTTCCGGGCTTTTATTACTATACGATAGATCCCTCTTTGGCAATGTCCGGTAATTATACCCTGCGGGAGCGGTTGAAAGCAAGAGAGGGAACAGTTGTAGATATTCAGGAAAATCCCCGGGGGTTTTATGTAACTGTGGATTTTATTACCGAATAGGCAATTACCTAGAAATATTAAGAAGAAAGAGAGGAAACATCATGTTAAAGAAAATTAGTACAGAAAAGGCGCCTGCAGCAATCGGACCATATTCGCAGGGAATCATAGCGGGAGATTTTTTATTTGCTTCCGGTCAGATCCCGATTAACCCGGCAACCGGCAATGTGGAGGCAGAAGGAATTGAAGCACAGGCGAGACAGGCGATCATTAATGCCGGTGAAATTTTAAAGGAAGCTGGTATCGGTTATGAAAATGTGGTGAAGACAACCTGTTTTCTTGCAGATATGGGCGACTTTGCGGCATTTAATAAAGTTTATGAAGAATTTTTCACGGAAAAACCCGCAAGAAGCTGTGTAGCAGTCAAAGAACTTCCGAAGGGAGTGCTCTGTGAGGTGGAGGTTATTGGCTTCCTTAAATAACAAAAAATAGAACAAAAAAATGCATTATGTAAAATGATCAAATCATACATAATCGTTTCTTTCCATGGGCATATTAAGAATGTCAGTTTATTTATGGAAAGGTATGATGATTATGATGGATTATGTATGGGCTTTTATCATAGGCGGTGGGATCTGTGCACTGGTACAGATTTTGATGGAAAAGACCAAGATGATGCCGGGAAGGATCATGGTGCTTTTGGTGTGTACCGGTGCGCTCTTAAGCTTTCTTGGATGGTATGAACCATTTGTGGAATGGGCAGGCGCAGGCGCAAGCGTTCCCCTGATTGGTTTTGGACATGTACTGATGAAAGGGATCAAGGAGGCGCTGCAGTCAGACGGATTTTTGGGATTATTTACCGGAGGATTTAAGTCGGGAGCTGTGGGATGTTCTGCGGCATTGATCTTTGGATATCTGGCAAGCTGGGTGTTTGAACCTAAGTATAAGTAAAAAATATTTGGAAAATAGAAAAATCGTGCGACGTCTGTATCCGGTCGCACGATTTTTTAGTTTGAAAAGTAATTCTAATATGACAGTCAGAACATGATCGTAAATTGCCCGGAACTGATCAGGTAGGCGGCAGCAACAATCTGGAGCGTAAGGATCGTAGGCAGGCCATAAACGAAATACCAGTGTTTCGTCTTATGACGGAATGTGTACATTCCGATGATAGCGCCCAGACTCCCGCCGATGATGGCGATGGTAAACAGGGTATGTTCCGGAATACGCCATGCGCGGTGCTTTGCCTTCCATTTATCAATGCCCATGACAGCAAAGCCGACGACATTAATGATCAGAAGATAGACGATGATCGCTATAATGACTCTCATTTCTGAAGCTGGTTCCTTTCCTTACTTCTTATTGACTTCCTGCATTTTCATGGCGCGTACTTTGCTGGAAAGACCAAACAGGTTGATAAATCCTTCCGCATCATGGTGGTCGTACAGATCACCAGTTGTAAAGGAAGCGATGCTCTCATTGTAGAGAGAGTACGGAGAAGTCGTTCCGGCTTTGATGATGTTGCCTTTATAAAGCTTGAACTTTACTTCGCCTGTGACATACTGCTGTGTGGATTCGATAAATGCCTGTACAGCTTCCCGAAGCGGTGTAAACCATTTGCCTTCATAGACGATATCTGCCATCAGACGTCCCATGTCTTTTTTCGCTGTGGTTGTTTCACGGTCCAGAATCAGCTCTTCTAACTGCTGGTGTGCTTCCATCAGAATCGTTCCGCCCGGTGTTTCATATACGCCTCTGGATTTCATGCCGACTACGCGGTTCTCCACGATATCCACGATGCCGATGCCGTGCTTGCCGCCAAGCTGATTTAACTCGCGAATGATATCGGAAACTTTCATCTTCTTGCCGTTGACAGAAGTGGGGACACCCTTTTCAAATGTCATGGTTACATATTCGCCTTCTTCCGGTGCCTTCTCCGGCGTTACGCCAAGGACAAGAAGATGATCGTAGTTAGGCTCGTTGGCAGGATCTTCCAGTTCAAGACCTTCGTGGCTGATATGCCACAGATTACGGTCGCGGCTGTAGCTGGAGTCCACAGAGAACGGAAGGTTGATGCCATGCGCACGGCAGTATTCGATCTCGGATTCACGGGAATCAAACTGCCATTTGTCATTACGCCATGCGGCGATGATCTTAATGTCGGGAGCAAGCGCTTTGATGCCGAGCTCAAAACGGATCTGGTCATTGCCCTTTCCTGTTGCGCCGTGGCAGATAGCGGTTGCATTTTCTTTTCTTGCGATCTCCACCAGTTTCTTTGCAATCAGGGGACGTGCCATGGATGTACCTAACAAATATTTGTTCTCATAGATGGCATTGGCCTGAACACAGGGTACGACATATTCATCACAGAATTCATCTGTTACATCAAGGATATAGAGCTTTTCTGCGCCACAGGATTTAGCGCGCTCCTCCAGTCCGTCAAGTTCCTCTGCCTGTCCGCAGTCGATGCAGACACAAACAACTTCGTAATCAAAATTTTCCTTCAGCCAGGGAATGATCGCTGTGGTATCAAGTCCGCCGGAATAAGCTAAAATTACTTTCTCTTTCATTTTTATACCTCACCTTTTTATTTGGGTCTGGTGTTTTACAGCCAGACTTTATTATGTAATGACAAGGAATACTATACAACATTTGCGGATAGATTGCAATTGGAAAGATACAGAGAAAAGCTTGAAAGGGCAAATTCGATTTCATATAATTATTTCAAATGTAGAGGTGCAATATAAAGGATAACCGGGACAGTTGACTGATCGGTGTTTACGCGGGGAGGTTCATACAGATATGGAAGCGAAAAAGAATAAGGGGTATGTCAAAATAACACAATACATATTCTGCTTTGCCGTAGGCAGTTTTATTGGCTGGCTGTATGAGATCGCTATGGGTTTTATCGTCTGGAAGCATTATATGGATCGGGGCGTACTGCATCTGCCGCTCTGTCCGATCTATGGATTCGGCGCGTTTGTTATTATGGCGTTTCTTGGAAAACGGCGGAGACTGCCCGTGATATTTGTGTACGGCGTCGTTATATCAACGGTAGTGGAACTGGGCGCTTCTTATGTGATCGAATGGATTGCGGGACAGCAACTTTGGGATTACTCCCATTGGCCGCTGCATTTCTTTCAGGGAAGGATCTCTTTGCCCAGCAGCGTATTTTTTGGAATTTTCAGTATACTTGTTATCGGGATCTTGTACCCGCAGATTGAAAAATGGGTAGGAAAGATGCCCGCCTGGGCGGCGGTACTGCTGGATATCATCATTGTGGCAGCAGTAGCGGTGGATGCGGCGATCATATTTTTGGGGTAACAATAAATGTCCGTTTTCTGCAAAAAAACTCCGTTTCCTGCATGATTGATTGTTGTCTGACAGGTGATTTGTTATATTTTGGATATCTCATTTCACTTGGAGAAGACATTAGCTGCTTGCAAAGGAGGACTGCAGAATGATCATAAAAATGAAAAAAACAAAACGGATATTTTCAATGTTGTTATCGATTATTCTTGCTGTATTTAGTATTTTAAGTCATACAACAATGATCAAGGCGGAGGGCAAAGAAGGTTTTCAGGATGAAAATGTACGTTTGACATATGAAATTGTTCATTTGTGGGAGGGCGGATACCAGGCAGAACTGAAGCTGGAGAATATTTCGGATAGCGTGATAAATTCATGGAAGATCAATATGATGTCTTCAGATATAATCAATGATTTGTGGGGAGCTGATTTGCAGCTTTCTGAAAATGAGCACGCAAGTGTGTATGAAATAACTGCTTTCTCCTACAATAATCAAATCAAACCCGGAGAATATGTTTCTATTGGATATATAGCCAATGGAAACGGCGAAAATATTAATGAATTTAACGTTCAATACCAAAAAGAGGAAGAACAAAAAAGCATTTCGGAAAATAATGTTTATGTTTATGATGATTATACAGTAAATTATCTGATCACAGATATATGGGAAGGAAACTGCAACGTAAAAGTAGAGATTACAAATACATCTGATGAAGTCATTCATAATTGGGGATTAAGATATTTATGCGCAGATACCATCAGCGATCTTTATGGGGCGTCGGATGTGGCGGAAGGACGCGTACATATCTTTAGGAATCTTGAGTATAATCAAGACATTGCAATCGGGGAAACGGTTACATATGGATATACGCAGAGTTATGAAACAGCTGCCGATCTACCGGAAGCATTTGAAATCATCAGCACAAAACAACTGGTGGATGCATCAGATTACGAAATAGAAATGATCATCAGTGATGCCTGGGACAATCAGATGCAGGCAGAATTGGTTATCAGTAATACTGGAACAGAGGTCATAGAGGATTGGAATCTTTCCGCTGTTTCCAATTTTGATGTGATCAGTATTTGGAATGGTGAACTTGTAACAGGACAGGCTGGAAAATTAGAAATTCATAATGCAGGATATACACAAAATATCAATCCCGGGGAAAGTATTTTTGTGGGGTTGATCATTTCCTGCGATTCAGAACCTAATCTGGAAAATATCGTTTTATATAATATTAATAACAAGGTGTGGGAACAGACTGATGAATTGGAGATTATTTTAGTCGATCTGGAAAATAATGTCGTTGCAGTTAATGAGGTAACAAAAAATAGGATAACAATACAGACAAAAGGTGCAACTAACGCAGAAATCAGAGTTTATAGGAATGTAGATGATGCGTGGGAATTAGTTGACCAGCTATATGATGATGGAAATATAACGGTACATTTTGACGAGATCCCTAATGACGGCATATTTAATAATAGTATTACGATGCTTGCACTGGAAGAGGGGGAGATGTTATATAAGGCAGAAGTGGTGAAGGACAACGTGGTTTATGATTCTGCTGAATTTACGATTAACGCTGTTGAAAAGTTAAGCGATGAAGAATTTGCAGAGTTCAATCAACAAATGTCTGAAATCAATCAGACGATTGTGGAATGCATAGAAAGCAACGGATATGAATATGGCTCAGGGGCGGATGAAATTGTCAGGGAATTAGAAAATATCTATGGTAATGACGTTTCTGTATCCGGTATAGAATTGATTAATGGCAATACTTTTAAAATTACGTTCTCCAATGGACTTAGCTTCTATTTTCAGATCAGCAGTACGGAAGATATGGATACCATGCTTCGGGGAGGAGGAGTCCCGGCAGAAAGCCGTAGATATGTGGTAAGAGAAAACGAAGGGGTAAATACGGGAATTCCAATTGCGGCTGTGAAATCCAACCGTATCCTGTTATGGGCACCTTTTGACACGGCATGGGGAGATCATGATGAAAATGCTGTCACAGACGAGATAATTGCATTGTCTGCATACCATAATTCCTATGAGCGGATTACGGATGAACAGGCGGATGTAAACTCTCTAAAAGAAATATGTAATTATGGGCTGGTTATTCTGGCAACCCATGGTATCAATGGAGAATGGATCGTTACGGGAGAGTGTGTTACGGCAAATAATAATCATTCTCTGGAATTGGCGTCCGGAGAAATAAGCATCTGCGTTATTTATGACCCATATACAAAGACCAGGCAGTCATTATATATGGTAAATGATCAGTGGCTTCGTTCTAATATTAATGGGACCTTCCCGGACAGTATCATTATTAATAATTCCTGTGAAAGCAGCAAGACAACTGCGATCTGGGACGCCTTAAGCGCGCATGGCGCAAGAACCTATTATGGTTATAATGGAGCAGTAACAAACAAATATATTATGTTTGGTTATGGGTATTTACTGGAAAATTTACTGCTTGAGGGAATGACAACGGAAACATCTTTTGAAATTACGCTGGATGCATATTATGGCGGAGGTTCTATGGAGATCTACGGGCAGGGTAATCTGATCATGCCCTTTAGTATGAATAATGGAACCTTTGAGGATCAATTAAGCGGATGGAGTTACGCGGGAGACTGCAGGGCATTGACAAAGCTTGGCAATATAGAACCTACCGAGGGCAACTACATGGCGTCGATCTCAACCGGTGTGGGTTATCATATGGTCGAGGGAGCGATCTGGCAGGAATGTTACATCCCTGAGGAAGCGACAAAGTTAAGCGTTGACTGGAACTTTTTATCCGCGGAGTTTTTGGAATACATTGGCTCCAAGTATGACGATCCGTTTACTATTTCCGTGTCTGTGCTGGAGGAAGGACAGGAGAATGTGATTGGAAAATATTCCGTCAATTCACTGGCAGAGGAGTATGCTGCCGATAGAACTTCTGCGGGTAGGTTGATATGCGTTTCGCCGGAAATCACGTTGAATAACTGCAGCGATATCTGGATGACCGGCTGGATCAGCACAGAGTTTGATATTTCCGCATATGCAGGAGAATATGTAACATTGAAATTCAGCGTGGCGAATGCCGCTGATACGTCATATCCCACCCTTGTGTTGATTGATAATATCCATACGGATGTGCAGTATTCTTTTTCAACGGATAATATTCCCGTCAGTGACAGTATTGCCGCGGATGTTGTAAGGACAGTAACGCCAAATGACCATGGGAGGAGTTATGTCATTTATACAGAGGAGTTTAATAAAGATGGGCAGGCGGACGGAGCAATACAGTTTATACAGTATGCATATGGATATGTAGACCAGAATCAAATTACTGCAACCTGTGTCTCTACTGAACAAGAATTTCTTGATGCATGGACTGTTATGGAGCCGGGGGAGGGTGATGAAGAAATTGATGAGGTACGAATCATAATGCATGGTAATTATTATGCATTGATAATTGATAGTAAAACTGGAGAAAACCTAACGGTTAGTCCTGATGGCATGGTTAATTCTGATCCGGAATGTATAATCATATCAGATTTGCCTGAAAAATCCATATATAAAATTGATATATATGCATGCAATACAGGTTTATTAGATGCTATCAATATAGATTTTGATAGAGTGAGTATGGGTACTACAGTTCATATAACAGGTAATGTCGCACAAGCGTTCTTGTACAGTCAGGACGTTCGCATAGTTTCTGCTTGGGATGGTTCCGTGGTGCCTTTGGAAAATGGAAATGCGAGATTGAGCCGCAAACAGGAGAGCTATTATGAGTTTTTGGATGAATTGGAATCGTACTGCATCATAGAGCCAGTAAGAAACAATTATTCAAATCCGTTGTTATGGAGATTAATTGTTAGTCATGATTATGATTTTAGACATAACGATCCTGTTGGTGAAGTAACATATATGAGAACATCATCAGGTGATTATATATGTAGTTATAAATATAATTATCAAGTAAATTCTATTACAGATGAATATATAGATTATAATATTATGAATATTGACTTAATGACGGGCGATATGGAAGAAACGCTATTGTATAGAGCTCCTATATTGCATATTTAAATCAAAAGATAGAATGATGAAGATATGATTATTCCGAAGAACTATCAAATGACAGGGTAATAATTTATCATGGGACTGTCGGATTGTCATCGAAGGAAATAGATTTAATGTGGAAAGGGGATCATGATGAGAAAGATATTAAAAAAAGGGTTAGGAATTGTCATATCAATACTTGCTGTTATCATTATTGCTTATATATTATTTTTTGGTAATGTGAGATATATATTTCCTGTAGAACTCGGTAGAATAGTGTTGAATGGAGAGATTAACTATGGTGCTTCACTGAATCGTACTCCTACAGATGTATTAGTAATTCTGGATCAGATAGAGCAGGCACAGATTTATGTTGATATTGAGGAACTGGAACAATTAAGGGAAAAAATTGAAGGTATTGATGATGGCTATATCTACATTTCCTATCAATGTCCATTGCGGTATCTCAGGTATTATGAAGGTAAGTCTATTTTATTTGGTGAATACTCGACAGAGTATTATGGTACATATGGAGTATTTGGGAAGGATAACGGCAATGTGTTATATTTTTATTATGTAAGACAAGAGATTGACTTACCATTTAACGGAAGTATTTAACAATCATATGTAATTTACCTGCATTCCTTGAAAGAAGGGTTTCTCAATTCAATGAAAAAGTGGAATGTTGACCTGCTGGAAACTGCTCTTGTAATAAAACGACAGGTATATAAAGTATATTAAGAATGGAAATGAAAAAACGTATAATACATCATATAAAAGTTATTTTTCTTATTCTTTTTGCAGCCACCATAATTTTTTTGGTTGCATTATATTTTAAATATTTATGTGGTTATCGGTATTATGCGGTATATGAAGTCGGCTCAATAAGTCTAAATTACGAATTTGACAGTACGGAACGTTGGCATGATATCAGAAATGTTGCAAGGAATTCTGTTTTGCAATATTTGGAGCGTTATTATGAGGATATTCAAGATGAAGAGGAATATCAAAAACTTTATCAGGCAGTTGAAAATAAGGATGAGAGAACTTTATTTGTGATATCTCACGGAGCGCCAATACGCTATTTTAAGTATTATTGTGGTGATGATTTGTATTGTATTCCTGTGCGTGGGAATGATTAGCCTGATAGACTTTATATTTACCGTGTGTATCGCAAGATTCCGGAGATTGGGTAACAATGAAATAAGAGATGGGTTTAAAATAGATTATCAGCGATTATTGAGTTGGAGGAAATATATGATTATATTGCCTTGAATAATTAAGGTTATGAAAAAGAATTGGAAAAAGATAATTTTTCTTTTTGTACATTTTTTATTTTTTAGTAATGAGAAATATATATTTCCTTTAGAAATCGGTAAAATAGAGCTGAATTATGAGGTTCGCCCAAATGGTTATGTCAATTGTCTTCCTGCGGATGCATTAGAATCTTTGGATTGGATAGAGAAGGAACAGGGATATGTTGATATCGAGGAACTGAAACAATTAAGGGGAAAAATTGAAGGTATTGACAGCGGGTATATTATTTATTCTTATCGACGTCCATTGTGGTACATCAGGTATTATGATGGGAGTAAGCCTATTCTAGGAGATTTTTCGGATGGATGGGGATCATTTGGAGAATATGGAGAGGATAACGGCAATGTTCTATATTTTTATCGTGTGAGACAAAGAATTGTCTTACCGTATGACGGAGATATCTAGTGATCATATTTGTGCTTGATTATATGATATTTATCTGTAGTTCCTAAAAGGAGAGTTGCTTAATTCGATGAAAAAGAGGAATATTTTCTTGCTTGTAATAGTGTTTTATTTCTTGGTATGTTGGAAGCTGCCCTTTTATATGTTGCTTATGAGTATTGATCTTCCAGAGGATGCTATTGTAATAAAACGGCAGGTATCTTATACGGATGTTTATAACCCGCATATATTGGCGGAAATGGTCTTTGTGGGCGGTCGGGGATATGATAATATTAAGGAAACAAACAGAATCATAATGGGAGAAAATCATTTTATGGATTGGAGCATTATGAATCGGTGGGAATTGATGGAATGGGATGATCATTGTATTTCAGTAATGGAGATGGACGAATTAGCTACCCGTATAGGAAATCGGAACTGGTACTATGTTTCCCTCAATATGCCTGTTCCGACACTAATCTTACTAAGAGTAATGTTTATTATAGTGATTTTTGTTGTGATGTACATAGTTTTGGACCGTAAGAAGAAAAAAGAGAAATAGAAATACTATGTTCTATTAGTTGGAGGAAATATATGATTATATTGCCTTGTATAACTAAGTTTATGAAAAAGAATTGGAAAAAGATAATTATAGTCATATTCAGTCTGATTGTTGTCTATAACATTCTGGTAATCGGAATCAAATTATACATCTGAAGTTATATTCCAGTAAAGAAAATAGGGGAGGTTGAAACTTATGAGAAGTATGCTATGTCCGAATATGTTTATGATACAAAAGAAGATTTTTTAGAAAAGTTAGAAACTTGGGAGGAAAATGGATGGTCATCGGAAGATATTGATGCGGTCAGGGAGTAACTTCGGCAGTATGATGAGGATAAGTCGAACAGCATATATTTTCAAATGAAAGAGCAAAGGAATTGATCAACATGGCGAAAATATGTCATTTTACCATAGGAATTAGTGAATAATATTGCAGGAAAAGCACAGTTGCTCAGAGAAATAGGGACAAGGAGTACGGTTAAGAAAGTTAAAAACGATAATGCTACATAAGGGAAGGAGCAGAAGGGTTGATACATATTGCTGTTTGTGATGATGAATCAGTATTTTTGAAAACATTTCAAAATACATTAGAGAAACAATTAAATCTATTAGATATTAAATATGTGATAAATTGCTATAGTACGGGGCAGGATTTTTTAAAAGAGATTAAAAGTTTTGACGCGGTATTTCTTGATATTGATATGCCTGAAATGAGTGGCATGGAAATAGCAAAGTATATTAATCAGAATCATCCGATGCCTATATTGTTTCTTACAGCTCATGATGAGTTGGTATATTCCTCCATTCAATTTCAGCCATTTCGGTTTATCAGAAAAGATTACATAGATTCAGAATTGGAGGAGGCTGTTTATGCGCTAAATGAGCATATTTATATGCAATCTCAAAAGCGCTCTGTATACTTACATACATCGACAGGCTATATTACGATAAATGTAGAAGATATTAAATATGCTGAAATATATAATCATTCAATAATGATACATACGTTAGAAAATGAAGTTTTTATCTGTTATGGAAAATTGTCAGATTATGAAAAACAATGGGAGAAGTTTGGATTTATAAGGACACACAAAAGTTATCTGGTTAATGGCTGGTGTATTTATTCAATACAGGGAAATACAGTTATTCTGGATGGCGGTAAAGAAATTTTTCTCAGCCGAAGAAGAAAAGCAGCAGTAAGGGAAAAGTTTGAAGCTTTAATGAGAGGTATTTAATGGTAGAAAATTACATAGAATGGGGTGCATCTTTAGTTGATTGTTTTATTGTCGTAAGGTTTTTGGAACGATGGCTGCCATTTCGACATGATCATTACAAAGGTTGTGCGACAGGTATACTATTTTTTCTGTTAGCGTTGGATAATATTTTTCTCAGTCAAAAAAACGGTGCAGAAAATGTTTCAATACTTATTATGTTGGTTCTGATTTCATTATATTCTTTCTGGCTTCAAAGAGGTCGGGTATATGAAAAGTTATTAGAAATTATTTTGCCAACGATTACATTGTTTCCAATAAATGGAATTGTCTTATATGCTGTTTCTTTTGTGTCAGAGGAAAATATTGATGTACTTCGCAGTTCCGGTGGAGAGTTGAGAATACTGGTACTGTTTTTTAGTAAGTTTGCCTTTTTTGTTATTTGTGAAATAGTGATTAAGCTGAAAAGAAACGAAACATCTTCTATTTTGAGTTTTCAATGGGTGCTTCAGATTTTGTGTTTTGTAATATCTTTTTATATCGCTAATACCATCTGGAGTATATCAAAACAGAAGCCTGTGGATAATTATGATGTTCTATTTGCTTTTTTGCTGATAGCATTATTAAATATTTTACTTTTTATCCTCTTAAATCGGATGGAAAACAGCAGCCGTCTGCGGGAAAAATATAATTTGGCTCAAATGAACCTTGAGATTCAAAAACAATTCATATTGAATGCGCAAAAACGCTATCAGGAGACAAACATTCTTCGCCATGACATGAAACATTATTTAATGACAGCGGCGAGTCTTATTTCAAATGGGGACCCGGAAGATGCAAAGTTGTATCTGGAAACAATATTAAAGGAGAAACTACCATTAACATCTGCAGGGGTTCAGACAGGAGTTGTGGCTGTAGATTCAGTAATAAATATGAAGCTGTCAATTTGCAGGGAAAAAGGGATCGCAGTAAAAGTTATTATAAATACAGAATTTCAGGAAATAGATGAAATGGATATGAGCATTTTGCTTGCCAATTTATTGGATAATGCTATGAATGGATGCAAAAATTCTGATGAACCCAGAATAAATTTGGAAATAGCCAGGAAAAAATCATATATTCAAATAATTGTTCAAAACAGCATTTTGGATTCTGTATTATCAGATAATCCGGACTTAAATACAACTAAGGCGGAAAAGTCCATGCATGGGTATGGGATTGAATCAATACGAAAAATAAGCAGTAAGTATGATGGTACAGTAAATTTCAGCGAGGAAGAAAAAATGTTTATAGCAGAAATATGGCTTCATTTAGAACTGCCCAAATAGGAATTATCGTTCCTTTATTGTTTTTTGATTATAAAATATAGTTGTTTTTAATACCGTTTACGTCGAATATGATACCACTTACGTTATGAATATAGACAATCATAGCAAGACCAGCTAAAATACGACAAAAACAGAGGTGATTTGTTGATTACAACAATGAGTCGTAAAATAGCTGATTTTTTGGTGCGGGAAAAAACTATTGAAAAAGAATATTTAGGAGTATATTTGTATGGCAGTGAATTATGCCTGTCTTCCATTATCAGTATACTTATAATGATTTTTACTTCATTTTTTTTAAATAGAGAGATAGA
>CAMWHY010000084.1 GCA_947174185.1 uncultured Lachnospiraceae bacterium
CATCCAGGATCAATATGGGCGCATCCTTCATCAACGCCCGTGCAATGGAGATCCGCTGCTTCTGTCCGCCGGAGACCGTGACTCCACGCTCTCCCAGAATGGTATTGTAGCCTTCCTGGAACTCTTTGATATTGCTATGTACATCAGCAAGCCTTGCTGCCTGGACAACGGCTCTGTTATCATGCCTATCCACGCCAAAAGCAATGTTGTTCTCAATGGTATCGGAGAACAGGAAATTATCCTGAGGCACATAAGCGCAGCATGCCCTCAGGTCACGAATCTTTATATCATTTACATCCATGCCATCCACAAACAATGTTCCGTCCGGAACATTATAAGTACGCAGGATCAGGTCTACCAGAGTCGTCTTGCCGGAGCCTGTCTTGCCCACCAGTCCCACGTTCTCTCCTGCCCTGATGGTAAAGGATATATTTTTCAGTACATCCATCTCGCCATCGGGATAACGGAACGTCAGATCACGGAACTCGATATCCCCCCGGACATGTTTCAGATCCTTAGCATCCTCCCGATCCGCCACAGCAATCTTCTCATCCAGCAACTCTCCCAGACGGTTCAGTGACGCCTTGCCCCGGGATGTCATATCGATCAACTCGGAAACTGCCATGATAGGCCAAACCACAGCGGTGAAATAGCCGATAAACTCCACCATTTGACCGGCATTGAATCTGCCCCTGTACACCAGATACCCGCCGTAGCCCAAAATCACGCAGACGACGCTTTCAACAAACAGTGTCACCATGATGCGCAGCAGCACAGAATACTTGGTATGTTCAATATTAGCGGTCTCATTCTCCTCATTCAGCTTCCGGAAAGCCATCAGCTCCTTTGCTTCCTTGACAAATGCTTTGATTACCGCAATACCCGAAAAACTTTCCTGGGAGAAATCCGAAAGTCTGGAGAAGGCTTCCTGTCTGATATCCCATTTTTTCATCATCTGTTTGCCGATCACCGTAGCTGCCACCAACAGAAAACCCATGGGAATCAGGGACAAAAGCGTCAGTACCGAATCCATCTGCCACATATTTATCACCGCCAGTACCACCAGCAGTAATGCATCAAAGAACATCATGACGCCCCAACCGAAACATTCCTGTACCGTATCCAGATCGTTGGTAAACAGACTCATCAGATCCCCAACCTTATTGATCTGGTAGTATTCCCGGCTCAAATCCTTCGCATGGTCAAACATACGGTTACGAAGGTCAGCCTCCAGACGCACCGCAGCTCCGAAGAAACATATCCTCCATAAAAAGCGTCCAAAAACCATAGCCAGAATGATTCCCACCATGGGCATACAGATTCCGTCCAACAAAAAATCCATATCAAATGCTTTCTGAACCCCATCCACGCTAACGCTGCCACCGTTCATCCCATTGATGATCAAGCGATATAGCTTTGGAATCTCCAGCTGCAGATAGTCCACCATGACCAGGGAAATCAGTCCCAAAAGCAGCCATCCTGCATACTTGAGGTAATATCGATTAATATGTTTGCCGAATATCATATATTTTCCTCTTTTAATATAACGCTCTTTTATAATAAATATAAAGTACTTTCTAATCCGTCTAACGCCTTATAAGATAAACTTATTATACACACCGTCATTGCCAATCCATCACATTTTTGCCGTGTCGCTCGCCTATAAGAATAGCGGTGTCTCTAAGTAAATTTAATTTTATCATATAGCCTTTCCCATCACAATAAAATATTTTTGCTCCATGAATAAGGTCTATTCCCAAACATAAGACAAGGGAAAGCGTATTGCTTTCCCTTGCAGAGTCATTTCATCTCTATCCAAAAATGATCAATTCTAACAGTTCTATTTGCAGAACTATTGCCTCTGATGAGTCAAGATTAGGACTATCAAGAATTGCTTTGATTTCTTTTAAGGGGAACTGTAATTCACGAAACAATAAATTACTTTCAATGACACCAGTCTGGTAATCCTCTCCATGCCGTTTAGAATGGTTTCCACATCACGTTATTGCCCTAGTACTCAATTATTTCATTGACACAGCCATCTGCTCCATAAGAAAAGTGTATGACTTGGCTCCCGTCATATTCTTCCAGCATTTTTTCATATTCCTCTTCATTTGACTCCGCTTCCTTCCCGTCTGTCACAGAAGTATAGTGCTCATTCCCATCCTCATCATACTCTACATATACGCCCTTTTTCAGATAAAGCTCTCCGTCCGTTTCGGAAATGGCATATTTCTCTATTCTATGTCCGGATGCGACAAAAATACCGTCCTTAGAAAAGGAAATCGGATAGGCCGTTCCATCGCTCATAATAGTTCCAAGATTTATTGCCTCATCCTTTCCGTAATAATATACCGTACAATAAATAGCCGCCTGCCTTTCTATTCCTACATCATACACCCCATCTGAGGTTACCATTACATAATTTTTATAATCCATGTCGAGAAATGCATAGGCATCCTCATCCCCCAATTCCGCAACCGTAGCGCCATAGGGATTTTCTTTTTCCTTATGCCCGCAGGCCGCAAAGCACATCAAAATTATCATCAGTCCTGTTATTGCAATTTTCTTCTTATGATTCATCTCTCTTTTTCTCCTTCCATTTTTCAATCACATAAACCATGCTCAAAATAACTCCGATTGCAATTAACAAAATTGCAGGAGCCGTAAGCCTTCCATAATTAATGGGAGCGCTTGTATACTGACCGGTTACTATGTACCGGTACAGCATATACTCAATGCTGCTGGTGGTACTTTGAATCGCCGCAATAAATAATGCAGCCAATGCTCCAATTATGAGAAAAAACAAACCGCTAATCAATAAAATTGTCTGTTTTTGATTTCGCTGGTTTATTTTTATCATATCCTGCAATGAAATTTTTTCTTCCTTCACAGACTGTCCCCCTTTCAGTAAATCATCCAAAGAAATCTCAAACAAGTCACATAAAAAAATCGCACTTTCCAGATCCGGAGATGAAATTTCTTTTTCCCATTTTGAAATTGTTTGTCTTGAAACATTCATTTTTTCGGCAAGCTCTTCTTGTGTCATTCCTGCCATTTTTCTGATTTTTTTAATTTTTTCTCCTACATTCATCTTTGACCTCCTTAGGTTCATCATATAAAAAACCGTTGTTTTTTCAAGCAATTACTTTTAACATTCCTGATAAAAAGCTTAACATTGGAGTATTTTCATATTTATATCCATTCCTTTCGCTTCGCTCAGGCACAAATAAGTGTGATTTCAAGCACGTAATCGTATCTCTGTAAAAACCACCTTAAAAACACAAGAAAATGGGTAACCTCTACATGGTGGCATCAATGGCGACTTTCCATTTATCTATAGTAAATGGGGAATTATTTTTCAATTTTCATCACTGTACCTCTTTAAATATTTTGAGAAACATCTCATTAACATATGTGCAAAAGCAAGATTCAACACAATGACAAAAAATCCTATAATGCTGTAGAATAGCACTTGAAAAAATGAATATTCAAGTAGATATACGCTTTTGTAAATCACATATACGCTTACAGGTAAAGCAATAATACTTGTGATTAAACAGGGTATATACTTCCTTATCACGATCGATTGACCAATATGTATCAGGAAGTGAAATGTACAGCCAATAAATCCTCCTAGCCATAATCCATACCAGTTTGCAAATATGGCTATAAGGCAAAGGAAAATACATAATAGCAATTCTTCAAACACTGCAAGAGCAAAGCCTTCTGAGCATGCCTGCTCATATTGTCTCATAATTGCAGGATACCTTTTTCTAAGAAATTTTTGATTATGATTCAACCACGGGATAAAGCCTATTATTTCTTCCATATCGTGAAAAATAAACAACAGCGGAAATAACCATATATACGACAACATAATATTTTTCTCCTTTCCCAGCTGTCCTTTAGCTGACAAACCGCAAAAAGTAAACACTTGTAACCTTTCCTGCTGTATGATAAAATTTTTACTGATAAAAAGCAATCCTTATGCGGAAAGTGACACTATTTTAAATAAAAGTGTCGGAAAGGAATTGTATGAATCCAACACAAAATCCCAGTGCATTACGCTCCAAAAAAGCAATTACTGAATCCCTCTTGCTTCTTATGAAGCAATATCCCTATACAGAAATAACGGTAAAGCAAATCCTGTTAGAAACGGATATATCCCGCAAAACTTTTTACCGCAATTTTTTATCTAAAGATGATGTGTTAAATTCTTTTATTGACACCATTTTACAAGATTATGTTAATACTATACAACAGCAGCAACAGAATTTTTCACTTATTAAAACATTAGATATTATCTTTGATTTTTGTGAAAGAAACAAAGAAATACTTTTTATTCTCCAGAACAATAGGCTTTTATATTTATTGCTTGAAAAACTAAATTCTTTAATACTAAATGAGCATATGAAATACAATTCTGAATTCCAAGAAAATCATTTGAAAAGTCAATTACTCACAGAATATATTATTTATTTTAATATTGGTGGCATATGGAATCTCATTGTTCGTTGGATCGAAAATAATATGTGTGATTCTGTAGCTGACATAAAAAAATCCGTGGTTTTCTATTTATCTAACATTGGAAAAACTGATATTCGTGATATATAATTTATAAAATCACCATACTTTATCTGCAATTAAAATTTTCTCATAAATCCAAATATCAGCGATGACAAAAACCAAAAAAAGAGAGGCTCACCAGTCGTCCCGGTGAACCTCTCCAATTTTTATAATCCCATGTCATCCATTATTGATCGCCGCCTGTGCTGCAGCCAGTCTTGCAATCGGCACCCTGAACGGTGAACAGGATACATAATCCAGACCGATCTTATGACAGAACTCTACGGAAGTAGGATCTCCGCCATGCTCTCCACAGATACCAAAATGCAGCTTGGAATTTACAGGACGACCAAGGTTGATCGCCATCTCCATCAGCTTGCCGACACCGCTCTGGTCAAGTCTTGAGAACGGATCGTTTTCAAAAATCTTAGCATTGTAGTAAGCTTCAAGGAACTTGCCGGAATCATCACGGGAGAATCCGTAAGTCATCTGTGTCAGGTCATTAGTTCCAAAGCAGAAGAAATCAGCTCCCTTGGCAATCTCATCCGCCGTAAGCGCAGCTCTAGGAATCTCAATCATGGTTCCCACTTCGTAAGCAATATCACTTCCTGCCTTTTTGATCTCTTCATCAGCAACTTCAACAACTGTCTTCTTTACATAAAGGAATTCCTTGTTATCACCGATCAACGGAATCATGATTTCCGGCTTAACATTCCAATCCGGATGTTTCTTCTTTACACTGATTGCAGCGCGGATCACTGCCGTTGTCTGCATCTTAGCAATTTCCGGATAGGTAACGGCAAGACGTACGCCTCGGTGTCCCATCATCGGATTAAACTCATGCAGGGAGCTGGTTACCGCTTTGATTTCATCTACTGTCTTATGCTTTGCTTCTGCAAGATTCTCGATATCCTTTTCCTCAGTAGGAACAAATTCATGCAGTGGCGGATCAAGGAAACGGATCGTTACCGGGTTACCTTCCAAAGCTTCATACAGGGCTTCAAAGTCAGCCTGCTGCATCGGAAGAATCTTAGCCAGTGCCGCCTCTCTCTCTTCTACTGTATCGGAACAGATCATCTCACGGAATGCTTCGATACGGCTCTCCTCAAAGAACATATGCTCTGTACGGCAGAGACCGATACCCTCTGCACCAAGTTCTCTTGCTTTTTTTGCATCCCTTGGTGTATCTGCATTCGTTCTTACCTTCAGACGTCTGAACTCGTCTGCCCATGCCATAATACGTCCGAACTCACCGCCGATGGTTGCATCTACAGTTGCAATAATACCATCGTAAATCTTACCTGTGGAACCATCGATAGAGATGCAGTCTCCTTCATGATATTCCTTACCGGCAAGTGTAAATTTCTTATTCTCTTCATCCATATTGATCTGGGAGCAGCCGGACACGCAGCAGGTACCCATACCTCTTGCTACAACAGCTGCATGACTGGTCATACCGCCGCGGACAGTAAGAATACCCTGAGAAGCCTTCATACCCTCAATGTCCTCCGGTGAAGTCTCAAGTCTCACCAATACGACCTTCTCACCTTTTGCATGCCACGTCTTTGCATCTTCTGCGGTGAATACGATCTTACCGCAGGCAGCGCCCGGCGAAGCAGCCAGAGCTGTTGCAATCGGCGTTGCTTCCTTTAATGCTTTCTGGTCAAACTGCGGATGAAGCAGCGTATCTAAGTTTCTAGGCTCGATCATCAACACTGCCTTCTCCGGTGTGATCATACCTTCATCTACAAGATCGCAGGCAATCTTAAGGGCAGCCTGCGCTGTTCTCTTACCATTACGTGTCTGCAGCATATAAAGCTTCTTGTCTTCGATCGTAAACTCCATGTCCTGCATGTCACGGTAATGATCTTCCAGCTTATTGCAGATATCAACAAACTGCTGATATACTTCCGGCATTACTTCTTTGAGCTGGTCGATCTTCTGCGGCGTCCGCACACCTGCAACAACATCCTCGCCCTGTGCGTTCATTAAGAATTCACCCATCAGATGTTTCTCTCCGGTTGCGGGATCACGTGTAAATGCTACGCCGGTACCGGATGTCTCACCCATATTTCCAAATGCCATCATCTGTACGTTAACAGCGGTTCCCCAGGAATAAGGGATATCATTATCGCGGCGATATACATTTGCTCTAGGGTTGTCCCAAGAACGGAATACCGCTTTGATTGCTTCCATCAGCTGTTCCTTCGGATCGGTAGGGAAATCACTTCCGATCTTCTCTTTATATTCAGCTTTAAACTGATTTGCCAGTTCTTTCAGATCATCAGCTGTCAGTTCAACGTCCTGCGTAACGCCCTTTTTCTCTTTCATCTGATCGATCAGTTCTTCAAAATACTTCTTTCCAACTTCCATTACAACATCGGAGAACATCTGGATAAATCTACGGTAGCAGTCCCAAGCCCAACGTGGATTGCCGGATTTTGCAGAAAGAACCTCTACAACTTCTTCGTTTAAACCTAAGTTTAAAATTGTATCCATCATACCCGGCATAGATGCCCTTGCGCCGGATCGAACAGACACCAGCAATGGATTCTCCTTATCGCCAAACTTCTTTCCTGTGATCTCTTCCATCTTTACGATGTATTCCATGATCTGCTGCTGGATCTCATCGTTGATCTTTCTTCCGTCCTCGTAATACTGTGTACAAGCCTCTGTCGTAATCGTGAAGCCCTGAGGTACCGGAAGCCCAAGATTGGTCATTTCCGCAAGATTAGCGCCCTTGCCGCCGAGCAGCTCACGCATCTTTGCATCGCCTTCGCTAAATAAATAAACCCATTTTTTTGCCATGCTCTTGTCTCCCTCTATACATTTAATTGTCGTACAAGCCGACATTAGTATAATTTTACCACAATATTTTATAAAATGCACTATCAGTTGGAAAATTTTTACATAAATCTTTATATTCATTTTTCCACAAAAAATCTGCCGGACAATTTTATTTATCCGACAGATTTAAAATCCAGATATTCAAAACAATAAAAATGAATCATTCCACTGCAAATCCATGCTTCATTAAAAATCAAATTTATCTGCAAAGTAAGCATCCAGTTCATCGATCTTAACTCTGATCTGTTCCATGGAATCACGGAATCTGACAGTTACACATCCGTCCGTTTCAGAATCAAAATCATAGGTCACGCAGAATGGCGTTCCGATTTCATCCTGACGGCGGTATCTCTTACCGATGGCACCCCTGTCATCAAACTCACAGTTATATTTTTTACAAAGAGAAGCGTATATCTTTTCAGCGCCCTCATTTAACTTCTTAGAAAGCGGAAGCACACCAATCTTTACCGGAGCCAGCGCCGGATGGAACCGAAGTACGGTTCTCATATCACCCTCGCCCAGTTCTTCCTCGTCGTATGCAGCACAGAGAAACGCCAATACGACTCTGTCTGCACCTAAAGACGGCTCAATGACATACGGAATGTATTTTTCATTCTTTGTCTCATCAAAATAACTCATATCCTGCTTAGATACATTCTGATGCTGCGTCAGGTCATAATCCGTACGGTCTGCGATCCCCCACAGTTCGCCCCAGCCAAACGGAAACTTGAACTCAATATCCGTCGTACCTTTAGAATAAAAGCAAAGCTCCTCCGGCGAATGATCCCTTGCACGCATTTCCTCATCTTTCATACCAAGTGCTTTCAGCCAGTCGATACAGAACTGTCTCCAATACTGGAACCATTCAAGGTCTGTTCCCGGCTCGCAGAAGAATTCCAGCTCCATCTGCTCAAACTCTCTGGTACGGAATGTAAAATTGCCCGGCGTCACTTCATTACGGAAGGATTTGCCGATCTGTCCGATTCCAAACGGAATCTTCTTTCTAGACGTCCTCTGTACATTCTTAAAATTAACAAAGATACCCTGCGCTGTCTCCGGCCGCAGATATACGGTACTCTTTGCATCCTCGGTCACGCCCTGAAACGTCTTAAACATCAAATTAAACTGTCTGATATCCGTAAAATTGTGTTTTCCACAGGTCGGGCACGGGATGCTCTTTTCCTTAATGTAGTCCATCATCTCTTCCGGCGACCAGGCATCCACAGCCGTCTCCAGGGTAATGCCATTTTCCTTTGCAAAATCCTCAATGACATTATCTGCACGGAATCTCTCATGACATTCCCGGCAGTCCATCAACGGATCCGAAAATCCTCCTAAATGACCGGAAGCTACCCATGTCTGCGGATTCATTAAGATCGCGCAATCTACTCCCACATTATACGGATTCTCCTGTACAAATTTCTGCCACCATGCTTTCTTAACATTATTTTTCAGCTCTACGCCAAGATTTCCATAATCCCATGTGTTAGCCAGTCCTCCATAGATTTCAGAACCCGGATACACAAATCCTCTGCCCTTCGCAAGAGCTACGATCTTCTCCATCGTTTTTTCCATCGTTTTTTCTCCTCTTCCTCTTGATTTTTAGCATTGTTTTACTCAAAATACAAATAAACCTTAGGCAAAGTCTCTATGTTTATTTATATATAATAAAATAATTTCCCGCTGTATCCGCACTGACCGTTTTACTATCCAGCAGCGTCATTCCTGTGGAATAGTATAAGATCTTCGACGGACACCTGACGCAGAGATCCCCAGTCACCACGATAACATTAGAATTCCCCATATTCATAAGGTCTTCCCTTGCAATGGTCTGCCCGTTTTTTTCTGCCGAATTTAACGTACGTTCAAAATTATAACCCCTGTCGTATGCTCCCTGCAAATTTCCTATAAAAACTTCCTCCGGCATATACCCATTATAAGCATCGAAAGTCTGAAACGTAAGATTCAGGCGGATGACTCCGTTTTCCATGGAGGATTCTCCAACAGTCACTACCGTATTTCCCATCTCGGCATTGTAGTTCGCCACATCCTCCGCCACAAATTGCGTCAGTTCCTCCATTTGATAATAATCCGCCGTAAAATTCTCGACAATATATGCATTGATGGTATCATCCTGTAAAACTTCAATACCGCTTTTTGTAAATTCCGCCTGCTCAGATTCACATCCTGCCATCCCCAACATGCATACCAGCATCACTGCCCCAAACCAATGTTTCCTTTTTCCGCTCATAAAGCCATCTCCTGATTATTTATCTTACTATTAATATTCTATAATGTTTTCTGTCCATTTAAACATAAAATTCTGCCCTATGCAGGTGATAGACGTCCATCAGCCTTTAAATCATGATTGCCGCCTCTCTTATACATTATACTTTTCAATCGATAATTGCAAGCATTTCCTCACTTTTAAACCCATGTTGCCAGCGAAGCGCTTTTTCTTCCTTGCAGATCGCAGACATCTCTGTTAAGATTTCTTCCTTTACGGAGAATTTAAACAGCTCCTCCACCCTCTGTCTTAATATGTAATCCACAGCATATAACGTGCCGGGTTGGTACTTGGACTCATCCTGCATCCAGTTAAATTCCCCCATTAACGCCATCGTCTTGATCTCAAAGATCACCCGTACCAGTCGGTTATCATAGGCATCATGCAGTATGGCACGTAGGGACTGATATAATAGTTTCAACATTTCCTTTTCATCATTGTTCTCTCTGGTCTGATAATCCATGACTTCCAGAAAATACATTCCATACATCGCTTCGGTAAACTGGTCACGAAATCCCTCAAAATAATTGCTGATCGCCGCATCGGTGATCGTATAGGAATTTTTTCCCGGATACAGCTTAAATTCTCCAAAGGCAAATAAATCCGTTGATGCCGAAAGCCGGTTCCCCTGCCTTCTTGCCCCTCTGGCAAATGCGGAGATCTTCCCACGGTCTTTTGTAAGCAATACGACACGTCTGTCATATTCCCCCATAGGCTCTGCCTTCAGCACTATCCCCATTGTCGTGATAAACTCCTGCATGCCCTTTCACCTGTTCATCCACATCTTCCATAGCCGAAGCCTTCATCTTATATCCCGCATACTTAAGATAGTCTTCCACTTTTCCACTCTTCACAAAATCATTCCAATAAGTATCCCTGTCCATACCCACAGCCAATCCTCCTCATACTTTTATTACTTGTCTGTTCCATAGATAGGATTTGGAATTGCTGTAAATATATACTGGCAGATAATTCCTTATGAAGACAATGCAGCCTTCAAAAAACTGCTTCCCGGAAATTATGCCTTGGGATAATCTTCTTTACGGTATCCGAAATTCTTAATCAATAAATCACTGTCACGCCAGTCTTTTCTGACCTTTACCCATAACTTTAAGTTCACTTTCGCCTCTAACATATCTTCGATTTCCGGTCTTGCAAGACTTCCAATCTTTTTCAGCATTGCGCCGCCTTTCCCGATAATAATTCCTTTATGGCTATCCCGTTCACAGATGATGGTCGCTTCAATATCATAAATTCCTTTCCCACATTTGCGGTATTCCATTTTTTCAATCACAACCGCAATTCCATGCGGAATCTCTTTTTCCAGATTCCGCAGCGCTTTCTCACGGATGAGTTCCGCAGCGATCTGCCGCATCGGCTGGTCTGTCACCGTATCCTCATCAAAAAAATACGGTCCTTCCGGAAGATAACCATACAGAGTATCCAGGATATCCTGGGTATTTTCTCCGGTGAGCGCCGACACCGGTATGATCTCCGAAAAATCATATACCTGACGGTAAGCGTCAATATATTTTAGCAGCTCCGGTCTCTTCACCGTATCAATCTTATTGATTACTAAAATGACCGGTATTTTTATGTTTTTCAGTTGCCGGATAATGTGCTGTTCCCCTTCTCCGATCATATCGGATGGCTCCACCAGCCACATAATCACATCAACATTGCGCATCGACTGGCTGGCGATATTCATCATATAGTCGCCCAGCTTATTCTTCGCCTTATGGATTCCTGGCGTATCCACAAACACGATCTGTCCGCGTTCCTCCGTATATACCGTCTGAATGCGGTTTCTTGTCGTCTGTGGACGCGGCGATGTAATGGCGATCTTCTGTCCGATCAACCTGTTCATCAATGTTGATTTTCCCACATTTGGTCTGCCGATCAATGCGACAAACCCGGATTTCATCTGTTCCTGCAAGTCTCTGACCTCTTCTCCTAAGCTGCTGTCCTGCTCCGGTGCGGCGTATAATGAATGAAAACCACCGCACAACGGCGATATCATGATGCTGTTACCAAATCAGTGAATCAGTGGTGCCACATTCATGAACAGTTCCCTCTGCTCCTTGATCTTCTCCTCATTACCCACGACGCAGAGATTATCATCTGACAAAAAGGCGGCGATATAGTCTCCAAGCTTTCTGATATCCGCTTCCGAAGCCGCAAGGATATCCTCCCGTTCCTTCTGCAGTTCCTCATAGGAAAGATTGCTCAGATATGCATACATGGAGCGGCTGCCTCTTGTCCTTGGTGTCAATGGAATATCCAGTTCACTGATCGTACCAATAATATATTTTGTCATCACTTCCTCATCTGCCTCAAATCCGCGCACAAAATCAGCGGCCTTTTCATATACACTGATCGTATGCTCCAGGTTGGGATCACGATAGGATACAAAGTACGATTCACCATTACGCCCATAACTGCTCATGCATCCATACGCTCCGCCCTTCACGCGCACCTCATTCCAAAGATATTCATAGCCCAGGATTGTCTTTAACAGCCGAAGCGTTCCAACATAATCCAGCCCATGCTTCCGGTAATTTCCTGCGCGGCAGACGTACTGTACCTGAGCGGAGGTGGTCAATCCTTCGTTCTTTTTCTGAACCACCGGTGTATCCTGCATTTCAGAAAGGGGTTCCTGTGAAAGCTTCTGCAGCAGCGGACTGATCTTTCCGTTCAGCAGTTCTTTCGCCTCATCTGTGCCGATCAGGTCGATTAGCAGATTCTCCTGTCGGAAGATGTATTGCATCGCTGTTTTCAGATTTTTAATCATCTCCTCTTTCTTCTGCTCAAATTCCGCTTCTGCCTTCTCAATAAACTGATAAAATCCAAGACCGGAAATATCATCGCTCATTGCCCCATATGCGGAAGCATACGACAATGCACGCCCCGCTGCCACCGCATGACCTGCAGACATAAACCTCGCCTGCATCCTTGATTTTGTCTCGCTGATAATCTCCTTAAGACGCTTTTCATCATCCAGGGCAGAACTGAATAAGATTTCCTCCACCAGTTTTAGTCCCGCATTAATATTGGAATACATGACACTTATTTTTATTTCATAATATGCGGCAATTTCCTCAATATCCCCGCCTTTAGCCATCTGATGAACGAGAGAATACAGGTTTCCCGTCTGTTTGTTGATCTCATAGCCCAGCTGTTCATAGGAATAAGAAGCTGTATCCACGTATCCAAGCACAACCTTTAACAGCCCGATATAAGGATACAACCCGGCAGGAATCTTTTTCAGATCAAACAATAGACCAATATAGGCAATCCCGTTCGTTACGATATTATGATAAAGCGTCTTTACGCCGTCTATCGTAATCAGTTCATTGGTAAGCGGTTCTGCCTTTTTCGTAATATCGCCCCGTGTAAGTCTTGGAATACAGCGCAGTACTTCCTTGGTATCCGGCGTTCCCTGATACTGTTTCAACGCTTTTGCGCCTTCTATAATATCCTCTTTCTCTTTTTGTGAAAGTGAATCCTTATAAG
>CAMWHY010000085.1 GCA_947174185.1 uncultured Lachnospiraceae bacterium
TCTCTATATAGCCTTTTATTTCGCTATTTTTCGATTGTTTTTTTCTTCCTTTTTTTCTATTTTTCTTCTCTTTTACCTGCTAACCTCCTTTCCATTTTACTTAAATATATAATCCCCGAATATTGTCAACCAATCAGTTGTGCAATATAGAGTTTCTCAATAACCTAATGTATAGCCGGTTTACTCCGTCCTCACAACTCTTACCTTCTCCATAAACTCCCTGATCTTTTCCTGATCCTTCATGCCGTCCGTCTCCAGACTGCTGCTGACATCGACTGCATACGGCTTAACTTCCCTAATGGCCCGCTCAATATTACCAACATTGATCCCGCCGGCTAAAAAAAACTCCCTGTCTATCCCCTGAATCAGATCCCAATTAAAATGTTCCCCCGTTCCTCCCGGAAGCGTCTGGGAATAGGTATCTAATAAAAGCCGACTGCATTTCGTCTCACTAATCCTCTGAAAATCCTCCGCTCCCCTGATCCGGCAGGCCTTGATACATCTTTCCTGCGGATTGTCGATTCCATGTTGGATCAGACTTTCAAACAGCGCCTCCTCATATGCCGCATCCTCGTCTCCATGCAGCTGCAGATAATCTACCGTTCCACTGGCAAGCGCTTCCGTCAGCAGCCCGATTTCCTGCCTTACAAAAACCCCTACCTTCTGTATCCGAGGGTCCAATTCCTTTACAAGCAAGGAAGCTGTTTCTTGACTAACCTTTCGTCTGGTGTCAGCATATACAAACCCGATATAATCCGGAAGATATTGGTTTACATAATATACATCCTCTATCCGTTTGATTCCACAGATCTTAATCTTTACCATGATATTAATCTCCATTCCAAAGCGTTTAGCGACGGAAGCGACGCAAATTTGCATCTTCCATCAAACAAATTCATGACGTTCCAACTCATGGCATATGCATAAACTCCCTGACAACCGCCGCCCTGTCCTGTGCCCGCATCAATGTCTCTCCGATCAATACAGCATTCACGCCTTCCCTGTAAAGCTGCACAACCTGTTCCTTCTCTTTGATACCGCTTTCCGCTACAAAAATGGTTCCATCCGGTACAAGCCTTCTCAGTTCCTGGCTATGACCGATATCCACAGAAAAATCTTTCAAATTGCGGTTATTTACACCGATGATGCCAGCGCCCGCTTTCACTGCCATCTCTATTTCAGCCTCGTCATGGGTCTCTACCAATGCAGAAAGCCCCAGTCTGTGCGCCAGATCCAGATACTCCGTTAATGTATCCTGATCCAGGATGGCACAGATCAGCAGACATGCATCCGCTCCCAGCGTTTTCGTCTCATAGATCTGGTATTCGTCCACAATAAAATCTTTTCTTAGGATCGGAATGGACACTTCCTTTCTGATCTCCCGCAGATACTCATTGCTTCCCATAAAATAATAAGGTTCCGTCAGCACAGAAATCGCGCTGGCTCCCCCTCGCTCATAATCCTTGGCAATCTCTACATAAGGAAATTCCTCTGCAATGACGCCTTTCGACGGGGAAGCTTTCTTCACTTCACAGATCAGATGGATTCCCTCGCCAGACAATGCGCTTCTAAAGAAATATGCGCATCTATTCTCACAAGCACTTTCAGCCTGCCTCACCATCTCTGCCAGAGATACTGACTTTTTCTGTTCTGCTACACGTTCTCTGGTCCGCTCTGCTATTTCTGCCAAGATATCTTTCATCATTTTCCCCTTTTTCTATACTGGACTGGAGGAAGTCCTTGTAGACAATCCTGCCACATTTACAAATAAAAAATCCCTGCCCAAGTAAACTTAGGCAAGGACGATATAACTCAATTTATACCGCGGTACCACCTTGCTTTGTGGAATCCACACTCTCACGAAATACTTATTATCCGAAGAATCTCTCAAACTTATCCAATCTGATTTATGAAAAATTCGGACTTTTTATATTCCCGGCAACTCACGTATGCCCTCACGTCATGGAATACTAGGCTGAATCGCTTTTGACCATGCCCTCCGCGGTCCATTTAATGAACTGCTCTCTATGGGTTCTCAGCATCCCCACTCTCTGTAAGCGCATCTTTCATTTTTATCTCCGCATCAACGGTTTCATAAATATTCTGTTTTCTAATCATTACTATAAATCAATTACGGCGGTCTGTCAATGCCTTATTGCAGTAAAATCCCATAATTCCCCGGATGGCGGTATTTATTGCCCATCACCTCGTTCGCCCGATATTCCCGAAGCAGATCAAGATCGATCTTAGCAATATAGACTCCCTCCTCTTCCGGCGCCTCAAAGACGCACATATCCCGTGTTCCCGGATTATCCCTAAGCCAGGCAATCCCGTCAAAAACCGTTGAATGTCCGTTGCAGTCAGGCTGCCCCACCGGATAATTACAGGTAGCAATAGCAAGCATATTTTCATAGGCTCTGGTACGAAGGGCTGCAAGACGGTTGATTTCCATCGGGCATGCATTCGGTGCAAGAATGACCTCCGCACCCTTTAACATCAGTATCCTCGCACTCTCAGGAAACTCCCGGTCGAAACAGATCATGGAACCGACCTTGACGACTCCCCTGCCGATATCCAGATCCGCAACATAAAAATCTTCCCCTGAACAAAGCACTTTCTCCAAATCAAAATCGCAGGTATGTACCTTGGAATAATGAAGCACCTGTTTACCATTTCTATCAAACAGGATCATGGAATTTAACGGTCTTGGCTTATGGCTTTCAAGAAAAGTAATGCCGACTGCCATGGAAAGTTCTGCAGCCAGTCTGGCGAACTCCTGGATGAATGCGCTGTCAGAAGCAATCGAAAGACCGCATAACTCTCCCTCATCCTGCGGCAGAAAATATCCGTCACTCCACATTTCAGGAAATAAAGCGATATCCGCCCCAAGCGCTTTCGCTTCTCTACAGGCAGCTTTGCCCTTTTGAAGCTGTTCTTCCATACAATCCCCCGGAAGGAGCTGTAGCAGAGCAATTTTCAGAATCATTTTTAATCTCCATTTCTAATCTTCAAATATATTTGTTCTTTTTCTGAAAATATTGTACCACTTTTACTAAAGAATTGTAATACTACACAAAATCAGAGGTTACCACATATGAAAAAAGTTTCTGATACTTTTACAACTTGAATGAAAATCATCAATTTAATAAATAATAATACTATCTGCGTACTAAATGAATAATCAAGGAGAAATCTATATGAAAGATAAAATTTTTGGCGTATTACAGCGTGTCGGGCGTTCCTTTATGCTTCCGATCGCTCTGCTGCCGGTTGCGGGTCTTCTGCTTGGAATAGGAAGTTCCTTTACGAACCCTACAACGATTGATACCTACAATCTTGGCGGCATTATCTATGAAGGCGGCATATTCTACACTATCCTGGACATCATGAGCAAAACCGGAAGCGCCGTCTTTGACAACCTTGCCCTGTTATTCGCCATGGGCGTTGCCATCGGTATGGCAAAAAAAGAAAAAGAGGTAGCTGCTCTTTCGGGAGCGCTGGCGTACATTGTAATGAACACCGCCATCAGCGTCCTCATCATGGCAAAGGGCGGCGTTGAAGCAATGACGGAAAACTCAACTACAACAGCTCTCGGAATTACTACCCTGCAGATGGGCGTTTTTGGAGGTATTATAGTCGGACTCGGAGTCGCTGCGCTGCACAATAGGTACTACAAAATCGAACTTCCGCAGGTACTTTCGTTTTTCGGCGGGACAAGATTTGTACCCATCGTCTGTACAGTGGTTTATCTGATTGTCGGCATCGTAATGTTTTATCTGTGGCCCTTTGTACAGATCGGTATTTCCAAGCTTGGAGGACTGGTTTTAAGTTCTGGCTATATCGGGACATGGATATACGGAATCCTGGAACGTGCACTGATCCCGTTCGGGCTGCACCATGTATTCTATATGCCATTCTGGCAGACGGAGCTTGGCGGTTCCATGACGATCGACGGCAACATTGTTACGGGAGCACAGAATATTTTCTTTGCAGAGCTCGCCTCCAAATCCACAGACGTCTTTTCAGTTTCGGCGACAAGATTTATGTCAGGTAAATTCCCTTTCATGATCTTCGGTCTTCCTGCAGCTGCATTTGCAATGTACAAAGCCGCCCGTCCAGAAAAGAGAAAAACCGCCGGCGGTCTATTGCTTTCGGCAGCCCTTACCTCAATGCTTACGGGAATTACCGAGCCTCTTGAATTTACCTTTATTTTTGTCGCACCGCTTATGTACGGGGTGCACTGCATCCTTGCGGGACTGTCCTACATGCTTATGCATATATTCAATGTCGGCGTAGGCATGACTTTTTCCGGCGGTATTATCGACTTGACCCTGTTCGGCATTTTACAGGGCAATCATAAAACCAACTGGATATGGATCGTAATCATCGGTCTGATCTATGCGGTTGTGTACTATTTTGTATTCTATTTTATGATAACAAAAATGAATCTTGCCACTCCGGGCCGCGAAGCGGACAATGTGGAAACAAAGCTTTACCGCAGAAGCGACGTTGAGGCGGCAAAATCTGGCAAATCCGCAGGAAGTTCCGGGGACGTCACAAGCGCCCTGATCCTGAAAGGACTTGGCGGAAAGGAAAATCTTTCCGACATAGACTGTTGTGCCACAAGGCTTAGGATTACCGTTAATGACGTCGAAAAAGTTTCCGACAGCCTCCTGAAAGAAAGCGGCGCGTCCGGAGTTATCCACAAGGGCAATGGCGTACAGATAATTTACGGACCGAGGGTTTCTGTGGTAAAATCAAATCTGGAAACCTTTATGGATACGCCCGATTCAGACGACCTTGACAGTATTCTTGGAAATTCGTCTCCCGAAACCGCAGCGAGAACTTCACAATCGAACGGAAAACCGCAGCAGAAGGAAACGTCAGCCCCGAAAAAAAGCGGCGCAGTCGTGATGTATTCCCATCTTAACGGCACAGTCGTAAGTCTTGAAAATGTGGAAGACGATGTTTTCTCCCAAAAAATACTGGGTGAGGGAATTGCTGTCGAGCCTTCCGAGGGCAGGCTTTACGCGCCCTGTGACGGGAGAATAAATTCTATTTTTGATACGAAACATGCGGTAACCATTCAGTCTTCTGATGGTGCAGACGTGCTGCTGCACATTGGCATAGATACCGTGAAACTTGGCGGAAAACATTTTGAATCCCACGTTTCGGACGGTCAAGAGGTCAAAAAAGGCGACCTGCTGGTTAGCTTTGACATCGACGCAATCAAAGCCGAAGGATATAAACTCACCACTCCGCTTATCATTGGAAACACGGATGACTTTTCTTCATTTTCACCTGCCGCGCAGGGGAAAATTTCAGCGGGTGACGTAATATTACGCATAACGTAATATTAAAAATAAATTAATTTGCCCCTTCTATTGGTATTGTGGCTAAAAAAGCACTGATGAAATCAGTGCTTTTTTAAGTAAAAAATTTTTTATCTATGAGGAAGCACACCACGCCACCCACAAGATAACACAGAAGATCCGCCGGATCAAAAGTGCCACCCACAATCGTCGAAAACGGCTCCGGAAGTATTCCCGACAACCCGGTAAGCTGCACCGTTTCCACGCAAAATGCAAAAAGCGTAACCGGTATTGAGAGCCAACGCGTGCGCGCGACAACCACCCGCGCCAGAAAATATACGCAGATCACCGCCAGTACATCTCCAAAATACGGACGTACAATTCTGTCATGTACATACAGGGCAATCCATATTTCCAATCCCAGTAACGCAGCAAAGACCAGCGCGCTTAACAGCCTTCTTTTCATATGTACTCTCCCAAATAACGCCGTCAGTAACATTCTATTTTCAGCGCAAATTTCCCTCCTCATAGGAAAACTGAATACCACGATCCAGCCGCAGAGGATTGTCCATACGGACATAAACACCCTCATCAGATATTTTAACATAAATCCTGGGATTCCCATCAGAAGTAAAGAATTTTCCATTGAGTTCTGAGTAATCTGATATTCCCAGATTTTCAGCAATTTCCCGGGAAAAAGCGTCATCCGGTCTGCCCCAATCGGAAATATAACACCCTTCTCTCATCTGCATATAAGAATCGGAAGTTCTGTCTATTCCGTCCGCCATCATAGCAGTACCAACACAGCTTGATATCGTCTGAAGGTATCTTTGATCGTTTTCAGCTCTGCTACGGAACCCATATTCTTCAAACTGAATGAGCAGCATCTTAAATAACATCATTATACAAAGAAGAATCATGCCGGAAACGATTCCTTTTTCGACAGGCGTTCTTTCCTTTCGACTGTCGTCGATATCCACATCGTCTCTGTATCTTTGCATATTCTCCTGCCGATAAAACAGAAGTGCGGATATGCCCCAGAAAGAGTCAAACAGCAGCATGATACATAGTAAAAATACCGCTAAACCTCCATCAAACTGATACCAGCGGATAATATACCGGACATTCCAGACATTGGCAAGCAGAAAAACAGCTGCGTAAAAGAAAACCAGAACTCTTCTGCCCACATTCTTTATCTCCGGGCAGGACTTTCCGCTTACACGCGGAACATTCCGCAGATCGTCGCCGTAATCTTCTTTTTTATACGGGATCTCATATCCATATGCCTTTAACCTGCGAATATAACAGAATCCAGACAACAAATTTAATCCTGCAAATAAAAATAAACCGCCGCCCACATATAATCCCAACAATACTGACAATGCTATAACAACATCTTCCTCCACTTCAGCCAGCATACAAATCACCCCTGTCAAAAACAGGAGCGCAGAAACGATGGTTGTTACCAATAGTATTTTAATGTTTCTTCTATCATACTTTATTTTTTTTCGTATCATTCGGTGTTTTCCTCGCAATCTTTATATTAGGGGATAAATACCAATTTATTCATAATCGCTTACCTTATTAACTCCAGTTGCTCTTTAGCATTTTTCCAAATACACAAACTGCAATTCTTCTGATATTGATTCCTCTTTAAATAATTTGTAACCAAGCCGCTCATATAACCTTATATTACTCATACTTTTAGTGCTGGTAAATAACTCATATCTTTGCCCTGGATATTCTTTTTCTATTTCCAAAAGAAGCTTTGTTCCAATACCCTTCTTTTGCTTCTCCGGATGAACCATCAATTTTCCAATATAGACGGTTCCATTTTCTAAATAAGCTCTGACAGATCCTATAATAGCATTATCTTCATCTTCCGCCTTCAGAATCATTCCCTTTTGAAATTCATATTCTATCTCATCCAATGTTTGTGTCAATGGTGGAATAACAATATTGGGAAAGAGCTCTGCCTCACTACGATATGCCAAATATTGTAATTCAAGTATTGTTTTCAAATCCTCTTTTTGCGCTTTTTCAACAATTAACATTGCATTTCCTAATCCTTTTCCTCGTTTTGAATGATTGACCATTACAGATTTAAGCATACTTTCGTTTATGTCTATTCCTGAAATACTTTTTCTATGTAACACAGGAAATCTCCTCTTTTTATAGAAATGAAAAACCGGAAGTTGTAGAGTTCATTTCTTTAGTAAAAATATCAAGTCTTAAATACTATGTTTTTTTAATAAGTTTCTTTTTTAGCAGGCTATGTTGAATTTCAAGCCAAGCTATTTCAGCAAATATTACGATCAAAAATACAACCATCTGAAACACAGTGTTATCAAATTTTTCAAGAAAATACATAAAAACAGACATTGTTACAAACAAAGCACATCCATATATTATCAAATTTCTTCCATGTTTATGATTCCATTCTGACATATCAGTAAGTTCATCTTCTCTTGGAGGAACTTCTCCTGTATTCAATGCAACTGGAACTTTAGACCGAAACTGATTTACACCAAGCACTATAAAAATAAGCGAAACAAGTGAAGAAATTACCAAATAAATAATGGTACCTGCCATAACTTAATTGACCTCCAAATTCCGATTTATATATAACCATACCATAGAACATGCAGATCTAAAACAGAATTTTTATTCATTGTATTTAACCGGGAACACGAAGCCGAATTGGGACTTATTCAATAGGATCATAATTCCAACTTATTCCAATACAAATTCCCAGCTCAGGGTACCTGTGTCATATTCCTCTTTCAAAGATACAACACTATCTCCGTAGGTTCCATACTCACATACCACCGTCAGCTTTCTATCTGCCTCATCATATTCGTAGCTATATGTATCCTGCGAGAGGCATTTGTTAGAAAAATAGCTTTCGTCTATTTCTCCGATTTTTCTTACAATAATCCCATTCTTCTGGTAAACATTAAAATAGGTAAGCTCAAACGTTTTCTCTAAAATACGGACATGGGCCAAAGTCTCTGTAAAAAGGACCTCCCTACCGTCCGGCAGAACGATCTGCTCTACTTCTACCCTATTTTTCATATCTCTATAAACAGAATAGGGAATAGCCCCTACATATAAGATAATCACTACAAGAGCCAATATCATACAAATTTTTCGTTTCCTGCTTTTAGGCTGACCCTTCCACATAAACAAAAAACCAATATATAATACTGCTAAAGTAAACTCTCTTAGATACTGCCTATCCCATATATATCCGAATAGGAACAGATCGCTTTCCATATGATTCAGATACCAACCTAAACCCAGAAGTGCTATTATGACAATGACATACACCCAAAAAACCACTGTCAGTACCGATCTGTCCTTTTCCTGAGATACAGCAGATTCCTTCGCTGTCACTGGTGGCAGTCCTTCTTCCTTTTCTATACCCATGTCAAAATCTCCTTTGAGAATCAGTGTCCCCTACCTGAAAGGTTGCGGATCATTATTGCTTGTTTGAAACATAATCATAAAAATCCGCCGTTTCCCTGTTCCGGTATTCGTGCTTTTCATAATAGCCGATCAGTCTGCCATCCTCATCCCGCAAGGCAATCATATAAACATCTTTATTCTCTTTTTCGTTGTAAAAAGTATATATCCGGTTATTCTCCGCACTTTCCCCAAACCATTTTACTACCTGTATGATTTTCTCATTTCCGGACGGACTATGGCAGTCAAGAAGCGATTTCCCCACCAGCGCGTATCCACCACTTTTTTTATACCTTTCTGCCGCCGCAGGATTCATATACACAATTTCATGGGAAAGATCACATAACACCACAGCTGCGGTATCCATGTCTATAACACTTTTAAAAAATTTTGAAAGCTCCATAAAATAAACCTTCCTTTCTCTCTGTATAATGTCTGACCTCACAACCTATTGATTTTTATGGAAGAAATTGACTTTCATCAATACTGTTAGATTCATATCGATCAAGATCCGGCAGCAACGGATTAACCATACGGATCCAAACATCCTCGTCAAAGATTTTAACATAAATCCGGGGACTTCCATCAGAAGTATAAAATTTTTCCTCCAATTCCGAGTAATCTGATATTCCTATATATTCGGCTATTTCCCGCGAAAAGTCATCCTCCGGTTCACCCCAGTCTGAAATATAGCACCCTTCACATAGCTGTTTATAAGAATCAAAAGTTCTGTCTACTTCACCCTCCATCAGTATCATATGGATGCTGTCCGATATCATCTGAAGATACTCAAAATCGTGACTGACTCTGTTATGTAAGAAAACATCTGACAACCCGGCAGTGGCTATCTTGATTACTAACATGATGCCCAAAATGATGATACCCTCTATCACTCCTTTTTCAAAGGGCTTTCTTTCCTTTCGGTTTTCGTCAATTTCCACATCGTCCCTGTATCTTTGCGTATTTCCCTGCCGGTAAAACATAACTGCGTATATGCCCCAGAAAGAGTCAAACAGCAGCATTATTACCAGCAAAACCACCGCAGTATCACCGAGGAGTTGATGCCAGTAAATAATATATCGGACATTCCAGACATTGGTCAGTAGAAATACCAGCGCATAAAGAAAAAATAAAATCCTGCTGTCCTTATTCCTTGTCTCAGAATGGGACGTCCCGCCTACACACGGGACATTCCGCAGGTCGTCACCATAATCTTCTTTTTTATATGGAATCTCATAGCCATATGCTTTTAACCTGCGAATATAACAGAATCCAGCAAATAAATTTAAACCTGCAAATAAAAATAGACCGCCGCCCACACCGAGCCCCGTCACTACTATAACAACAGTTCCCTCCACTTCAGCCAGCATACATACCAACCCTGCCAAAAACAGGAATGCGGAAACGATGGTTGTAACCAGTAGTGTTTTCATGATTCTTCTATCATACTTTATTTTCTTCCCGAACACGGAAGATATTTCATTTTTTACAAAACTCATTTATTTCTTCCTCAAGTAGTTTAAAAACCTTTGCCACAAGATAACCATCTGCAATAGCATGATTCAGTCTTATCGATACAGGCATCATCAATCGCGACTTTTCTTCTCTGTACTTTCCCCAGTTTACGATGGGTGCAAAGAATAAATATCCATCCGGTAATTCTATATTTAGCGAATCATATGACAGCCATGAAATATATGATGCATCAAACCAATTGGGATGGTTCTGCATGTCCAGCCCATATTCTCTTGTATTCTTTGCTTTTTCAATATCTTCCACCGCATTTTTATAAAAGATATCATAATCCTCATAATATATTGTATATACCGGCGTGCAGGTTTCCGTATCTTCGTGGAATATATACTGTGTAGGGTTAATCACATCATAACAAATCAGTTCTTCTGTTTGCCAAAGATATCCCATCTTATAGTCATCCCTGGAATTCAAAACCTTAGTCAGAATGTACAAGAAATTGATATAGAATTTCGTTCCATTCGCTTTCGAGTAATAAACCAAATCAGTAACATCTACCCTGGCTGTCAGGGACGTAGAGCATTTACAATCCTCCGAAAAATGCTTAAAAACCCCTTTCCTGTAATACTTTTCTTTATCAATAATTCTATAATTCATAAATCAACCTTTTAGTTTCTAAAATATAATAGCGTTGCTAACGTTTTTGGCAGTTCACTTTGCGGCAGGACTCAATATATCACTCATCATCAATTGCAAGTCTTTTCAAATCCATATTATTCTGTTGATTGGCAGGGTGATTCAAGTCTTGAATTTTCTTTTTTTCACAGGCATTCACTAAATCATCCTTCTGATAGCATGGTTTCTCCTTGGGATAGTATGGTTCTTCATGGCATATCCCTTCATCTGTCGTTCCGACTTTTGTTGAATGATTCACCATTTGTAGTGGGTTACTCAAGAAATAATCAGAAAATTTATCACTTCCTGCTTCTCTCAAATACACTTTCAGTTCAGAATATAGATCTTCAAATGTATCGTAAAAGTTTTGATTATTTTCTTTAAGTTCTTTCAATGACATCGGCATTACATTATGTTCAATTCTTATTTCTTCGTTCAGGAAATCAACAATAATTGAACATGAGCCTTTTTCTATAATACATAGAACATCATTTGTGGTGTCACATACACTAATAAATGTTTCTGATCCTAAATCCATTTCTTCCAGTCTGTCAGCAAATGGATTCATAAGTTCGGACGCTGCCTTCGCCTGTATTTTCTGCTCTTCAAGAGCTTGTGCTTTGGGAGAGAAGAAAACATCTTTTGTGTATAACTTATCATTTGAAAGAATTGCTTCTGCTTGTCTTCTGACAACAGATTCAATAACTTTTACTCTCTCTGGCGAAAATACATCATCACCTCGAAACGTAAATGAAAAATCTTTCATGTCTTTTACTCTGTCCCGCAAAACAGTATTCATACCCATTTGACCAATACGAGTAAAATCATGTCCCAATTTAGGCGCATATTCAAACAGCTTATCACCAATATTTAAAAACTCTTCGCCCATGACATAAGGCAGCAATGAAATGTTTAGATCAAAAACAGGAGACATTTTGACCATTTCAAGTGTATCATTATGAAATAAAACGCCGTAGTTCCCTGAATGTCTGTCCTGATTAAAACAAAGAGAATCAATTACAAGCATTTCCCTGAATTCCTGCTCTGAGCCTAAATTTACAAAATAGTCAAATACTCCCTTCAAATCAGTTCTTTGAACATCCGTTATTTTTGCATATGAAGCATAGCCATATTTTTCATTTGTAAAAAGATTACATCTTGAAGCAGTTCTGCCATGCAGTTCCACTAAATCATAATTCACCACATTGTTCGGGCTTATGATTCGTGCAATTTCAGAAGCCATTTGTTCACAATAAGGTTCAAGTCCTGCTCCTAAATCGCCTCCTCTTTTGTAAAGGAAAATATCTGAATTAAATTCTCCCTTTTCAGACTCTTTCCTGAAACATTTTCTGAATGAACCGTCACAGGCAAGTTCAGGAGAAGTTGATGAAAAGATAATATCAAATAATCCAACTCCCTCAAATGCAAGCTTTGATATTGTTTCAGAAAATGGATTTTGATATAAGGAAATTTGTTCCCATGATACTTTTTCCAAATCGGACTTCATCCAAAAAGTATCATTTATGGTAGCAGCATGGGTTACCTGAACAAAACCTTCATTAGTATCACACCCTAACTGTTTCATAATAGCCTGCAAATGATTGTTGTGCTTAGAAGCTTTTCTTCCTTCTATCCATGCATTGATGTCCTTGAACCCAAACGGCAATTTCCCGAAGATCTGTTTTTGTTCAAAAAAGTCGCTATCAAAATCATCGGTATGCGGTTCAACATCATAAGTCGCAACAATAGTATTTTTATTCATCAAAAAATACATAGTTCAAATCCTTCCGTAAAAAGCCGCTTTTAAATCAGTTCCAGGATCTTTTCTATAGTAAATTTAAATAATACATAAGCGGGACTATAAGCCGGGTTATGTCATAGCCGGCAATGCCAGCCGGGATGATCATCTATCTGGTCCTGCTGTTGCCAGCAGGCTCAAGCGACCTACCTGAAGACAGGCCGGGCAAGCCTGTCGTCTTCTGTTTGGTCTTGCTTCGGATGGGGTTTACAGAGCCCCGGCTGTTACCAGCCGGGCGGTGGTCTCTTACACCGCCTTTCCACCATTACCGCTTACGCGGCTGTATATTTCTGTTGCACTAGCCTTGGAGTCGCCTCCACCGGACGTTATCCGGCATCCTGCCCTGCGAAGCCCGGA
>CAMWHY010000086.1 GCA_947174185.1 uncultured Lachnospiraceae bacterium
TCAGTAGGGTACACTGCTTTTACAACTCCCACTCTCAGTAGGGTACACTGCTTTTACAACTCCCACTCTCAGTAGGGTACACTGCTTTTTACGGAAACTTCCGTTTCCATATAGATAAGCTAAACTTATCTCTACCTTTATTATACACAAAATAATAGATATTACAATAATCAACTTTTGGTTTTACAACCATTTTTTCCTCATCAATGCGTAATGAGCTCTTTCTTTTATACCATTCATTGCATACTTCAACCTTTGTAGAATATAAGTTATGACCGGTTAATCTATGCTTATCCTTTCAAAGAAGTTTTTTTCTTCTTTCTTTCCGGAAGCTCCGCCCACATCTCTTTCACCATATTCTGTAGTTTTTCCCGGTCTTCTGTAATCGTACAGGGAAGCATTTCCTTCGTTCCCTCATACGGCAGTTCCGGTTCACTGTCCGGCATATATTTCTTACTCGTTTCCGTGATTTTGATCAACAGTTCGCCTGATCCATATATGCCGCCGAAAATTCTTTCATTGTAGTAAAAGATATATCCGCCCATCATAGGGATATTCCTCACTTCCGGCAGATCTGACAATTGATCCATCACATATTCCATCATCTTCTTATTCTGATCCTTACCCATATCGCACGCCCCTATCCATTGATCATCTTCAAGAACTTCTTCTCTGACAAAATCTCATTTGATACATACTTCCCATCTAAGAACAACGCATAATTGGTAACCGGAGTAGGTACATTCTGCGCAGTCTCCTTGTCCTCAATATGAATAGCATGAAATGGCACGCCCTTTTCCTGCGCAATTTCTTCTATGATCGGCACATATTTTGCCGGAAACGGACACTGATTCGTATAGTATAGCACATATCCTTTCTCTTCTGTAACCGGATGCTTTGCACACTCCTTAAATACTGGCCGTTCCACATCCTTTTCAAACGGCAGGAACCATAGCTGGATTCCATTGTCTGATTCATCGCTCACGGAAAACCCTTTATATTCCAAGAACTTGGGATCTGCCAGAAACGCCCTTTTCTTCGCAGAAGATAAGATGCATAGTCCCTTTTTTCCCTTTTCCTTGCTGTCCTTGATGCAGGTTTCCAACAGATCGTTGGAATATCCGTGCCCTTTCAGGGACCCGGAAACCCAAAGGCAGTCAATATACATATATCCATCTGCAATGATCGGTATCCATGCATTTTCTGCAGGAATATACTCTATGAAGCATTTTCCGCGTTCTATACTTTTCAGAAAAACAAGTCCTTCCTCAAACCGTTCTGACAACCATGCCTTCTTTGATGATACCTGGATGTCTTTATTGTTTGAAATGGCGCAGCAGATGTGCTCCTTTTCCAGATTTTCTTTTGTAACTCTTATATATTCCATATCTTTTATACCCTCCTTATTGGATGCCGGATCACCGTTTTCAGCCTTTCCGGAGCCACCCTGCGCGCATCGCTTAAATAAATTTCATGATGATATCTATGGTCTGTGATATCTAATGTATATCCCTGTTCTTCCATAAAGTGATGCATCCCTTCTATGGTTGCCGGTTCATCATCATAGGCTCCGATATGCATACATTGCACACAAAGGCCTTCCTCATATGTCAGGAATTCCACTTTAGAGAAATCTGTTGCCTTTTTTCTTGACGCTTCCTCCACTGCCCAGTCAAAATCATCTCTGGTCACAAAATCCGGCAGACGAATGACCGAGATCCATTGAAATCTGTCCTTACGGCTATAATCAATTCCAAATGAAAAACGCCCGTCTTCCTGCCACCAGAACCCCTCCAGCGGCGGTACGACATAATCAAAATATCCTTCTATCTGGCGGGTGCCCTTTTTACTCATTTTAATCGTAAATGCAATCCCGTACAAAAGTCCAATGGATGCTTTATACTCTCCGCCTTCTATATTGGGATCGCCGCTGCCGCGGACTGCCAGAAAATTCATCTTTGGTACCGTCACGATTTCCGGCTTTGCTTTTGGCAGATAAAATTCTTTATATTCCTTCTTATAATCAAACGCCATTCCCGGGACCTCCCTTTAGCCGGGTCACGCGGTCTTCCACTGTCTTCATAAATTCTTCCTCTGACAGATTTGGATCACGTGTCCCCAGAATGATCCCACAGGGAAGGTTCTTACACTCTCCACAGGAAGCGAATCCCGACTGAATCTTACTGCAATAATAGATCGGACACTCCTTCCCCTCCGGTGCATGGAATACCCTCCCACTTGCTTCATTACAGCCTGTACAAAAATTTCCGTAGTAATTGCAGGTGCCGCAATCTGACCCGCAGCAGCTCACATTCTCACTCATCTTCATTCCTCCTGATATAATTTTATTGTTTCTTCCGCAATACTCCTGATTGCATTGCGGACATCCTTTGGTTCCAACACCTCCGCCTTTGCGCCAAATGTCAGAATCCATGTGATAAGATTCTCTATATCCGTATAGTCGGCGGAAAAAAGAAGTCTTCCGTCACCATTCTCCGTAAAACAGTGGGGACCGAATTCTTCCACCAGCCTCCATTTCACATCCGGCGCAAAAAGCGCCTTCACTTTGATGCCGCCCGGAAAGATTTTCTCATTTGACAGGTCCGGTATGGGAGCATTTCTGCTTACAAATCCCTGATCTGATTCTGCCACCTGGTCCATACGGTTCAGCTTGAACAGCCTATAATCCTTTCTGTCCCTGCACCATCCCCATACATACCAGTTTGACCACCGGAACACAAGATAGTATGGCTCAATACAACGCCCGCTTTCTCCTGCAGGCGCATAATACTTAAATTTCAGAATGTGCCTGTTTTCAATCGCGCTCTGAATGACCTCAATCTTTGGTGCCAGAGAACCCTTGTACCAGGACGATAAGTCAATCAGCATGGAATCCCTGCCGCTGATAAACTCCGAGGACCCTGTCTGTAACTTCTCCATCAGTTGTGCATAATACCGGCTTCCACTTACGCTGTCCAGACTCCGAAGTCCGGCAAGGATCATCTGCATATCCTTGGACGTCAAGATCGTTCTGTCCATACGGTATCCATCCATGATACTGATACCGCCGCCTGTGCCCTGTGCTGTCCTGATTGGAATCCCCGCCTTGCAAAGATCTTCAATATCCCTGTTGATGGTTCTTCTTGATACTTCAAACCTCTCTGCCAGCTCCGGTGCCGTTGTCTTCTCTTCCTGCAGTAAGATTGACAAAATCCCGATCAGCCTGTCTATCTTCATCACTTTTCACACTCCGTTTACATCATATCAAATAAAACATGACAACTGTATGTCATGTTCATTATATCAAATAAAATTCTTTTATAACAGAAAATAATCTATGCACACCTAAATCAGGCATATTTCTGTGTAATCAGCCGAAAAACCGGGGCTGACATTAAGGAATGTCAGCCCCTGCTTTTCAAATTAATCTATTACAATTCCGGTCCCGCTGATGGAATCACTTCTTCCACAACGCCCTCGCCCGCAATCTGCGTCTTCATCTGTTCGGAAAGCTGCCTGAGCACATCATTGACATTCCCCCCATCCCAGATCCTGGTATATGCCAGTTCCAATTGCATCCAGAAATTGCTGATTTCCAAGATTTTGGGAAGTGATGTGGAATTCCCATAAATAACAGCGATCTCGTCACGGATATCCGTCACAAAATTCTCTATCGGATAAGTCGCCTGCATCTTACCGGTCCTGTCATACAGGGTGTTTGCATTCTCATAGGCAAGGTATCTGGCAAAGATATTGGCCATTTCCTTCTGCTCACTGTAACCGTTCACCACGATGACATTTGTCACGGACAATCCCCTTGCCGCATGTTCCCCATCAATGCTTGGCAACGCGGCGATGCCATATTCAAAAGCAAATCCCCCTTCGCTCTTTGCTTCCTCCAGGCTGCCAATGGCGTCAATCGTCGCGATCGTAAAGATGGTCTTTCCATCCAGAAACTCCTGCAGGACCTCCCCATAGCTGCTCTCCTTGGATTCTATGGAAAAAAACTGATGTAACTCCTGATAAACATTCATACATGCGATGGTATCTTCATTGTAGATCTCTATCATGGATGCGTCATCTCCACAGGGACCACCCACATTCATATAAGCTCCCGCGAAAAAATAATTATATAAAATATCTGTTACATCCCACAGGAAAATATTCTCCACCTGTTCCGGTGCATTGTAAGAATCTGCAATGGCAAGGATATCTTCAATGGATTCCGGGATCAGATCATACATCTTCTGCGAGACTGCCGCATCCCAGGACGCTTCGTCATATCCTTCCGGTACGCCCTGCCCCATAAGCATATCTTCTCCGTCGTCCATCCCTTCATCAGCGCCTCCGTCCTGTCCGGCTTCGCCTCCTGAAATGATCTCCTCACGCAGCGCGCTGTCCGCGATCTGGGTCAGATAAGTCTTATTATACAGCAGAAACGCTGTCTCATAATAAAAGGGATAAGCGTAATATTCTCCCTTATAAGTCACTGCATCCAATGCGGTCTGCGGGAAGTAGAAATCATCAAGAACCTCTTTCGTATCCTCCACCGGAGATGCCAATCCTGCCATGATCAGCCTCTCCAGAGAATCAGATCCTGTCAGATAAAGATCCGGTGTTTCATTGCCGCTGATGGAAGCTTCATTTAATACCTGAACATACTCCAGCCCTGACTGCAGCATTGGCACAACACGGACATCATAATCCTCATAAAATGCAAGTGCCGCACTATTGATATAATCCGTCAGTTCTTCATCCGTATACCAGATATATATCGTATCCTTCTGAAAAGCCGACACAAATCCATACTCTATTTCGCCATCATATGTTCCTACATACCACACGCCTGCCAACAGCGCCAGTACGAGAAGTATCGACGTTATCTTGTGTTCTGAACCCATACTTAGCATCCACGCCTTTTTCCAACTATACTATGCACTATTTCTTTTCTGCCTTTTGCATTCCTATGCTCTGAAATTATATGCACTTTTTCAGTATCATCATCATCTCGTCCACATGCTCCCTCGTAATGACCAGAGGCGGCAGAAAACGGATCACATTCGTACCGGCATTGATCAGCACCAGCCCCTCCTCCAAAGCACGTTTAAGAATATCTCCCACCGGATGGTCAAACTCCAGTCCCTGCATCAGACCGCGGCCGCGCCGGTCAATAATATCCCTGTGATCAGCCTTCAATGCATCCAGCTGTTCTTCCAGATAAGACGATACGGAAACCACGTTATTCAGCACATCCTTCTTTTCAAAGAGCTCCATCACCTTGCATACCGCAGCGCCAGCTAACGGATTGCCGCCGTAGGTCGTCCCATGATCGCCTGCCACAAGGGAATGATCCGCCACCTTCTGCGTCATTAAAAATGCCCCTACCGGTATACCGCAGCCAAGCGCTTTTGCAGACGTCATGATATCCGGCTTGACGCCATACTGCTGCCACGCAAACATCGAGCCGGTTCTACCCATACCGCACTGGATCTCATCTAAGATCAGCAGGATATCCCGTTCGTTACAGAGATCCCTTACTGCTTGGAGAAACTCCTTTGTTGCAGGATGAATGCCGCCTTCGCCCTGCACAGTCTCCAGCATAACCGCACAGGTCTTTTCCGTCAATTGGGCCTTTATGCTCTCTATATCATTGAACTTTGCAAATTTTACATTACCGATCATCGGACGAAACGCCTCCCGATACTTCGGCGTTCCCGTCACAGACAGCGCTCCCATGGTTCGTCCGTGGAAAGAATGCTCCATCGCTATGATCTCATGATCTGTGGTATTGTCTTTTAAATATGCATATTTTCTTGCTGCCTTGATCGCACCTTCTACCGCTTCTGCACCGCTGTTAGTAAAAAAGATCCGGTCCATGCCGGATACCTTCAGAACAGCCTTTGCCGCTTCGATCGCAGGCACATTATAATAATAATTGGACGTATGCAGGAGCTTATCAACCTGCGCCTTGATTGCGTCGTTGTATTCCTGATTGCCATAACCCAGGGCAAATACGCCGATACCGGAGCAAAAATCAAGATAGTTCTTTCCGTCCGTATCCTTTAGATAAACGCCCTCCCCACTCTCAAATACAACCGGATACCGGTTATACGTATGGAGCAGAACGCTTTCCGCCTCATCAATATATTGCTGCATACTCATATTTATCATCCTTTCATTCTTGCATTAATCCAGACTCTCTCCATCCTGTATGATTGCTGTTCCGATTCCATGATTGGTAAAGATCTCCAGCAGCAGGCAATGTGCAATCCGTCCGTCTAAAATATGTACCCTGTTGACCCCGTTTTCAATGGCTTCAATACAGTTGTTTAACTTTGGAAGCATACCGCCCCCGATCAGTCCATCGCCAATCAGTTCATGGGCCTGACTGACATTTAATCTTGAAATAAAGGAAGACTTATCATTGATATCACGATACAGCCCTTCAATATCTGTCAAAAACGCCAGTTTTTCCGCGCCAACCGCCTGCGCAATGGCGCATGCCGCATCATCCGCATTGATATTATAACTTTCAAACTGGTCATCCATCCCGATGGGCGCAACCACCGGAAGGAAATCCTTCTCCAATAGATCCTGCAATATCTTGACATCCACATGGGTGATCTGCCCGACATAGCCGATATCTTTGCCATCGGACAGTTTCTTTTCCACCTTTAAAAGTTCTCCGTCTTTACCGCTGATGCCTGCCGCATACACGCCTAAAGACTGGATCATAGATACCAGCCGCTTATTGACCTTGCTGAGTACCATTTCCGCAATTTCCATCGTCTCAGCATCCGTCACACGAAGTCCGTTGACAAACTCCGATTCCTTACCAACCTTCTTTACCCAGCTGCTGATCTCCTTGCCGCCGCCATGTACAATGATAGGTTTAAATCCCACCAGTTTCAGCAGCACCACATCCTTAATGACATTTTTCTGCAGCTCCGGGTCCGTCATGGCGCTTCCACCATATTTTACGACAATGATCCTTCTGTTAAATTTCTGTATGTAGGGCAGCGCCTCGATCAAAACCTCTGCCTTGGCTAAGATCCGGTCCATTTCCAAATCGTTCAATTTTATCTTTTCTCCCCTCGTAAATATGTTATTAATTTAGGAACGGTAATCTGCATTGATCTTTACATAATCGTAGGTCAGGTCACATCCCCATGCCGTTGCGGAAGCATCTCCCTCATGCATATCAACGACCACGGTTACCTCCGGTTCCGACAAAATCTTTGTCGCTTCCTCCTCGCTATAATCTGCCGCAATACCGCTCTGAAATATCAGTATTTTTCCCGCCTTACTGGTAAAATACAGATCCACTTTCTCCGGTTGGAAATTTACGCCGGAATACCCCAGCGCGCACATGATCCTTCCGGCATTGGCATCATGTCCATAGATCATCGCTTTTACCAAACTGGAACAAACAACTGACTTTGCAAGAATCTTTGCATCCGCCTTTGTCTTTGCCTTCTGAACCGTTACCTCCAATAATGCAGTCGCCCCTTCGCCATCTCCGGCCATCTGCTTTGCCAGATATTCACAGATCTGATACAGCGCTTCTTTGATCGTCTGATAATCCTCATCCTCTGTCACGATCTCTTGATTGCCCGCCACACCGTTGGCAAGCACCACCAGCGTATCATTGGTCGAAGTATCACCGTCCACCGAGACCATATTAAAGGTATCCTGCACAACTTCTGAAAGCGCCTTCTGCAGCAATGTCTTTGAGATGGCGGCATCTGTTGTGATAAATCCAAGCATAGTACACATATTCGGATGTATCATGCCGGACCCCTTACACATACCGCCTATGGTAACCGTACCACTGCTCAACGTCACAGTGATGGCAGTTTCTTTCTTATGGGTATCCGTTGTCATGATCGCCTGTGCCGCTTTTGTACCGACTTCCCTGGTTGTTTCCTTTCTTTTCAACAGCTCCTTTGTCCCGTGGACGATGCGGTCGATGGGGATCTGCATGCCGATGACGCCTGTGGACACCACCAGTATATTCTCTGGGCTATCGCCCGTCAATTCCGCCGCTGCCTCCGCCGTCGCACGGCAGAGTTTCATACCTTCCTCACCGGTACAGGCATTGGCGATTCCTGAATTGATGATCACGGCTCTCACATAATCTGCTTTTTCCACGACCTGCTGATCCCAGATAACAGGAGCAGCCTTTACCACATTAGACGTAAACACACCGGCCGCAGTACAGGGCTGTTCACTATAGATAAGCGCCATATCCTCTCTGTCCCGGTATTTGATTCCAGCCGCATAAGATGCTGCGGCAAACCCTTTTGGGCTTGTCACACCTCCGGAAATTGCAACGATCCTGTCCATCATTTCAAAATATACCCTTCTTTCCTACCATTTGACCCTATTACTTCTGAATTGCTTTTATTGGTTAAATGCCGTTATATTTTCCTCATTTAAAGTAAAATCGTAATAATTGAGGTCCTCTCTTTTTGTCCAGCCGATGCTGTTCCAGAACGCATTACCGATATCATTTTTTGCAAATGCAATCAACGACACCTTATTAATATGCTCCTTCTTCAGTGCATTCATGGCATGAACAGCCATAGCTTTCCCTATTCCCCGCCGCCTGTACTGATCCGCGACGCAGACATGATAAAAACAGCCTCTTCTTCCGTCATGTCCGCATAGAATACTGCCGACAATCTTTCCATCCTCTATCGCCACTACACTCGTAGTAGGATTTCTTTTTAAAAAGATCTCGATTCCCTCCTTGGAATCATCCACGCTGCGGATTCCAAACCCCTTAATGGTCATCCACAGGTCATGAACATCCTGATAATCATCTACCGTCATTGTCCTTATCATCGCATGTACTCTCCAACTTTTGACTTCCTGATTTCATGTAAACATTCTCTGACCTATTTTATCACACTTTATCAATAAGGGGAACCAAAATCAAAAAAGTGGAAATTACTTTTCCTCAGACTTATTCACCTTGGAATCTGTTTCCAGCAAAAAGGAAGCCATCATTTCCTCCATAACATTACAGATCTTGCGTCTGTTCTTAATACACATACTGCAAAAATCATCATAAAGGACATTGGAAACCCTGAAAACACAAATAATCCTTTCAATATGAATAGGCATTCTCAAATTAACCTGATACCGCTTTTGGATCTCGTCATAGTCATCCCCAAGCAGCGGATTAAAGTATTTGTCCTGCCGTCCATATTCAATATAACAGGAAAAGAGATATTCCATCAGTTCGCTTTTATTGACCTTTAATTCCTTGCAGCGCTGTGCAAACCTTGTATGTATCTCTGCGGACAGTCGGTTATACTTTGATACCCTTAATATCCCGAGATTGTTATTGCAGATCAAATACGCTGCAATCATTTCTTCCAGCACATCACAGATTCTCTGATTATTCTTTTTACACTGCTCATTAAATTCATCATACAGGTGTTCAAAGATACGGAAAGCAAATACCTGACGCTCTATATGTGTGGAATCGATAAGATCCACATCATAGTTAGAACGAATGATGATATGATCCCTTCTGGTCAGAAAATGAACCGGACCGGGAGTTTTTTCGCAGCTCTTTAAGTAATCTTTTACAAAATGCTCCAGAAGATCGCTTTTATTGATCTTCTCCTGTTGACAATACTCAACCAGCTGCTTGTGCAGGTCCACAGACAACCTGATGTTTTTAGACACGCGTGCTAAAACATGTCCGTTTCTAATGTAGTTCTCTTCGTAGAATTTTTGAAATTCTTCATAAAAAAATATTCTTGGCATATGCACCTCCATTGGATTCGCTACAAACAATCATATATTCATTCACTAACAAATGTCAACAGTAACTTGCAAATCTTAGGAATCGCATACAAAAATAACAACCAAATACTCTGCCAAAAATGATTTTGCCAAGACGAACAAAAAAGAATATAGAACAGTTTAGACGTTAATCCCATACTGCTCTATATTCTCTTTCCACATTCATAAATAATCAAATCATCTAATTACAATTACAAATCCTATCTATTCTTCATTTCATTTGTAATTTGTATCCGTTCTGGTCTTTTAGGTTGATGAAAAAATCCGATACAGAATGGATGACCGGAATTATTTCTTTCTACCTCTGTTCTTACGGTTTTTTCCATAACGGACAATAAAGATCTTTTAATGTCAGTCTGTTTCATTACATTGCACCTCCTGTTTTTTTATTTTTGCAATCAACATCAGCGCTGCACATAATATGACTGCCATTGACATAATCCCTATGTATCGTTTATTTCCACCTGTCACAGCCATGAACAGTATCAGTCCAAACTGGAGGAGGGCCATATGCCTAGCCGCTTTTTTTGATTTTACCAGTTCGCTGTAGTCCATTGCCATATTAGGATGGTTAACAGTGCCTACGACACATATATAGATCAAGGCAACGATAAGGCACACATATACGATCCCCATATATCCGGTAATTTCATGACTCAGAAAAAGAACTCCAATGTATGTGATTAGCGATTCCAAATAGCATTGCCAAAATTCTTTTGCATGATAACCACCGGTATGTCTTCTTAATGAAAAAAATGCCAGTAAAAAAATAATTGAGGGTACAAATTCATTGATCAGTAAGCTTAAAGCAACTATCGAAGTGATCGTCAACGCTCTTTCAATCATCGTAATCAAGGCATAAACGTAATGATCTCTTAATTCATGACTGATAAAGTTCTCTTTTTCAAACTGGTCTGTGATCCCATTTGCCAACCGGACGATCATCCTCTGCACCTCTGGTATGATCTTATCAGATTTATGGTTAAATTCAAGTCCCATTGCAGAAAATGGACATTTTTTGCAGAAATCAGACATTTTATTCAAAAAATTGACGTCAAAATACCCGAAAATATATTTAACCATTTTCCGGCAGGAGGATCGAGAAATAAAATTCCTGGTTACTGTTGTCGATAATATAAGACCCGTGATATTTCTCTATTACCTTAATGATGTTTTTGATCCCTACTCCGTGATTCTCCGGATGACTTCTCTTACTTGTTTTGATCTCGTTATTTTCACGAATCAACGGTTGAAAAAATGTATTTCTTACAGATAGAACCACCGTATTATCTTCTGTTAGTAAAAATTTCAATTTAATGATGCGTTTCTCCTTACATTTTTCACAGGCTTCGATCGCGTTATTTAATAGATTTGCCAATAAAACAACTAAATCTTCATTCTGCATCTTTATTTTTGACAAGTCGTTCACCCGAAACACAAACAAGATATGCTTGCCAAGAGCTTCCTGATATTTCGCATTGACGATTGCATTAACGATTACATGATTGGTATCTATGACATTGTTTTCATAATTGATACTATTGCTGATGTTCGTTATGTAATCAACTAATTCTTGATATTGTTTCTTTTTCACCAATGCCTCGATGCCTAAAATATGATTTTTAAATTCATGTGTCTGCCGCTTCTGCATCTCAAAATTTTCCGAAATGGAATGGTACATCTTTATTTCGTTTCTAACCTGCTGTTCCAGCATTTCTTTTTCATACAGTTTGGCTTCATTATTAACAATATCATTTACAAGACAATATACATATATATTCATTATGACCATACCAAAGGCTATGGCATATAACACCTGTGCCTGAGCCTGTCTCTCCGTATAAGGAAAAAAGGCGAGCATAAAAGCTATTGTTATAACAGTAAAGATCGGGAAAAATAAAAATTTGATCCACCACGAATCCGTCAATACTTCCGTTGATTTTTTTCCAAACTGCCTTCTAATTACTAAAATGCATATAAATAAAATAATCTTGCCAAAGATAATTACCAGATTCCCCGCCAAAACATATCCGCCCTGCACTTCCCCTGCGCCGGAAAACATCATGCGGTTTCCCACATAAGCCACATAATCCACCAAAAGGTTCAACCCTAAATATAACATTGACAGGATGGCAGATTTCTTTAAACTTATTTTAAAATAGATACTCATAAGACCTGCCATAATAAGGCAGACCGCCAGTTGTTTTATAACAAGCCACCGGGATAACAGCAATCCGCATCCATAATAGCCTGCCACCTGCATCAGCAGTATAAAAATTTTTTTGATGTCCATGTTATCTTTGGAGTTTAAACAAAAACTCTCAAAAAAGATTTTACAACAGAACACTTCAAATATGATAATCGCCAAACTTCTCACATATAGAAACATATTATAATTCTCCAATATACGCTATAAATGCATTCTTCACATCTCTGTATCGTGTTTTTGGAATCGGTAATATCTGTCCATTATTCAATGTGGCATGATATGCCGTAACCTTTTTTACGTGCTCCAGATTCACTAAATAACTTTGGTGGATTCGTAAGAATCCAAATTCAAGAAGTTCCTTTTCTAAGGCATTTAACGTCTCATACATCGAATAAGTCTTCATATGAACCTCTAAAACATGAAATTCCAGCTTATGTAACTTACTTTCTATATAGACGATTCTTTCTAATGGTATATTCTTTTCGCATTCATTAAATATAAATTTTCTTTTTAGTACATAATGATTTAATTTTTCAAAAACGGAATCCATACACTCATATATGGAATCTTCTAAATTGATATTATTCTTTAATAAATACCGCTCAGCATTTACTTTATAACCTTCCAGCGAATAATCTATATATGCCGTAACAAAAACGATATAAATATCGGAACTATAATCTCTGATTTTTTGTGCCGTTGTAATGCCATCAATTTCTTCCATGTTTACGTCAAGAAAAACGATTGAATACTTCACTATATCCCGCCCCAGCTTTATCAGATCTTTGCCCGAACCAAATGTATCTATTTCAAAGGGAATTTCTTTCTTTATTAAAAAGTTTCCCACATATTTTTTAACAGTCTCACAAAAACACTCTTCATCATCACAAACTGCTATTCTGAACATATGTTTACTCTCCTCCTATCTCTGTGAACACGCGCTGATTTTGTCCACTTTTTCAATCTTTTAATTTGGAATAAAGAGGAAATTTATCTTCATCTAAAAAAATAATAT
>CAMWHY010000087.1 GCA_947174185.1 uncultured Lachnospiraceae bacterium
TGATGGAAAGGTGCCTTGCGGAGATTCGCGCATTTATTACAGACTGTAGTTGAATGATGTGTTTATCGGCCTGGCAAAAAGAATTACATATTGATCAGTTGAAGATTAATCAATTATCACAGCCGGTGCATGTGGAGCATGCGCAAAAAGTACAGGAGGCGGACGGCTCCTTTAAATTTATGCTTGTCAGCAATATCCAGGAAGGGGAGCTGCAGGAGAAGCTGACTGTTCTGATGGAAGAGATCACGCAGCAGGGAGAAAAGATCAGTAAGAAGAAAGATATCCGGGATATGAAGAAATACCGTGCCCTGATCAAGGAATTTATGAATGAGATCGTAAATCATTCCCATGAATTTACCAGAGAAAATTTTCTGGACCGGCGGGGACGCCACAGGGTTTACGGCATCATCAGGCTGGTAGATGAGAATCTGGATGCATTGGCGCAGGCGTTGGTAAAGGATGAAAAGGATAATGTGGAAATTCTTTCTAAAATAGGCGAGATCAGAGGGTTGATTCTGGATTTGTTTATGTAGGAAAGGTTTGGATAAAATACGGAAGGGAGTGATCAGGTATGGCATTGTTTTCAGAGATTATCGGACAGGAGCAGATCAAGGAGCAGTTAAAGGGGGCAATTTTGCAGAATAAAGTGTCCCATGCCTATCTGATTCATGGAGAAATGCGTTCCGGTAAGGAATTTGTTGCCAAAATATTTGCACAGGCATTGCAGTGCGAGGAAACAAAAGACGGAGATCCGTGTCAGGAATGCCGCTCCTGCAAGCAGGCGATGTCAGGCAATCATCCGGATATCATTGCGGTAAGTCATGATATGCCCAATTCGATCGGAGTAGATGACGTGCGGGATAAGATCAATAACACAGTATTGATCAAGCCGTACAGCAGCCGTTATAAGATTTATATTATAGAGAATGCCGAGAAGATGACGGTGCAGGCACAGAATGCGTTGTTGAAAACCCTTGAAGAACCGCCTGCATACGCCATATTCCTTCTTCTGACCGCTTCTATGGAGGCAATGCTTCCTACGATTGTCAGCCGCTGTGTAGTATTACATATGAAGCCGGTGCAGGATGAGGAGATGCGCAGATACCTGATGCGCGATCTAAAAGTTCCCGATTATCGCGCGGAGATCTGCGTCGCATTTGCAAGGGGAAATGTTGGAAGGGCGAAAGCACTTGCATCTAACGAAGATTTTGATAAAATAAGACAAGCGGCATTATCTCTGATGAAGAATATCTTTGATATGGACACGGCAGAAGTCATGGACGCGATCAACGATATCAAGAAGGACGGTCTGGATATCGGCGATTATCTTGATATTATGTCGGTGTGGTATCGGGATGTACTGTTGTTTAAAGCGACCCATGATATGAATCATCTGATCTTTAGGGATGAGATCCAGAGTATCAAGAAGATTGCTCAGCACAGTGATTACGAGGGGATCGAGGAAGTGATCAATGCCCTGGAAAAGGCAAAGAACAGGCTTGCTTCGAAAGTTAGTCTGGAGCTGACAATCGAACTTTTGCTGCTAACCATTAAAGAAAATTAAAATCATTTTTGGAGAAACCGCCAGCGCGGATTTCTCATCCCGTGTCATCGCGGTAAAACTGCTCTGACAGGGACAATTAGAGAGGAGATATCTAAATTATGATAAGAATAGTCGGCGTACGTTTTCGCACGGCAGGAAAGATTTATTTTTTTGCACCGGGCGATCTGGATATTGTAAGAGGTAATCATGTGATCGTGGAAACGGCAAGGGGGATCGAATATGGTACTGTGGTCGGCGATATAAGAGAGGTAGAGGATGACAAGGTAGTACAGCCGCTTAAGCCGGTGCTGAGAATTGCGACGCCCAAAGATGATGAACAGGCAGAGAAGAATAAGGAGAAGGAAAAGGATGCTTTTAAGATCTGTCTGGAGAAGATACAGGCACATGGCCTGGAGATGAAGCTGATCGATGCGGAATATACGTTTGATAACAATAAAGTATTGTTTTATTTTACTGCGGACGGCAGGGTGGATTTCAGAGATCTGGTAAAAGATCTGGCAAGCGTATTTCGTACCAGGATCGAGCTGCGTCAGATCGGCGTCAGGGACGAAACGAAGATCAGAGGCGGTATCGGCAACTGCGGCAGGCCTTTATGCTGCCATTCCTATCTGTCGGAATTTATTCCGGTCTCGATCAAGATGGCAAAGGAGCAGGGGCTTTCCCTGAATCCTACAAAGATCTCCGGTGTCTGCGGAAGACTGATGTGCTGTTTAAAACATGAGGAGGATACGTACGAGGAGTTAAACAGGAAGCTGCCGAATCCCGGCGATCATGTGACTACACCGGAAGGCGATGAGGGCGAGGTACATAGCGTCAATGTACTACGCCAGAGGGTGAAGGTCATCGTAGATGAAAACGATGAAAAAGAGATCAAGGAATATGCTGTGGAGGAGCTGAAATTTAAGCGCCGCCACAGAAGAGAGAAAGTGGAACTTTCACCGGAAGAGCTAAAAGAACTGGAGCGTCTGGAAAGAGAGGATTCCAAGGGAGGAAAGTCAAAACTGAATGACAATTGAGCTAAAAGAAGGAGAACGTCTTGATGATCTGCAGCGTAACCACTATCAGATCATACAGCATCCTGAAAAATTCTGTTTTGGCATGGATGCTGTACTTTTGTCCGGATTTGCTAAGGCAAAGAGAGGGGATCATATATTAGATCTGGGAACAGGAACAGGAATCATTCCCATTCTGCTTTCCGCAAAGACTGAAGCAGAACATCTGACCGGATTGGAGATCCAGAAGGAAAGCGCGGATATGGCGCGTAGAAGTGTGTTATTAAATGATCTTCAGGACAAGATAGAGATCGTTACAGGAGATATGAAAGAGGCAGGCAGTATATTCGCGCCTGCTTCTTTTGAAGTAGTGACCAGCAATCCGCCTTATATGACTGCAAAACACGGTCTGACCAATCCAAATGAATACAAGGCGATTGCCAGGCATGAGATCTGCTGTACCCTGGAGGACGTCATTGCGGCTTCTGCCAAAGTATTGAAGCCGGGAGGAAGACTGTATATGGTGCACCGGCCTTTTCGGCTGGCAGAAATCATCCGGGTTATGGAAGTTTACAAATTGGAGCCGAAACGTTTAAGGATGGTCTATCCTTATGTAGATCAGGAGCCGAATATGCTCTTGATCGAGGCCGCCAGAGGAGGAAAATCCGGCATGGTGGTGGAGAAGCCATTAATTATCAACGAAGCGCCGGGAGTCTATACCCAGGAGATCACGGAGCTCTATAGTTTCTAGTATGAAAAAAGAAGTGCATTTGAATGAGGTTTACATAACCTGAAGTTTACGCATCTATGTTCCAAAAATGATTACATTTATGTTGTTTTTGGAACATAGATGCGCAAACGAAGAGTTATGTAAGCCGGATATCAATTTTTTGGTTTTTCATTCGGAAGGAGGCCTATATGTCCGGAATATTATATCTGTGTGCGACCCCTATCGGAAATCTTGGGGATATTACAGCCAGAGTGCTGGAGACGCTGGAGCAGGTGGATGTGATCGCAGCAGAGGATACAAGGAACAGCATCCATCTTTTGACGCACTTTGGCATCAAAACACCGATGACCAGTTATCATGAATATAATAAGACAGAAAAGGCATATCAGTTGATTAACCGTTTGAAAGATGGGAAAGATATTGCGCTGATCACGGATGCAGGGACTCCGGCGATTTCGGACCCCGGAGAGGTGCTTGTGCGGATGTGTCAGGAAGAAGGGATTACAGTCACTTCCCTGCCCGGTCCGGCGGCATGTATTACGGCATTGACGCTTTCCGGACTTTCCACCAGACGGTTTTGCTTTGAAGGCTTTCTGCCATCGGACAAGAAGGAAAAAAGGGAAGTTCTGGAGGAAATGGCATCGGAAACCCGTACTATGATCCTTTATGAGGCGCCGCATCATTTGAAGAGAACTCTGCAGGAATTATACGATCTTCTGGGGGATCGGAGGATCACCATCTGCAGGGAGCTGACTAAAAAATTTGAAACAGTGCTTCCCACGACCTTATCGGATGCTCTGGCGATGTATGAAAATGAGGATCCCAGAGGAGAATATGTATTAGTGATTGCCGGGAAGGAACGGGAGCAGGTCAGGATGGAAGCGCAGCAGAAATGGGACAGCATGAGTATCGAGGAACATATGGCGCTTTATGAGGAACAGGGGATTCCCAGAAAGGATGCCATGAAACGGGTAGCGGTGGACCGCGGAAGGAAGAAAAGGGAAATTTATGAATATCTACTGAAAAACTGTGATTAATGGTTGACAAAAAGTGTATGACTTAATATACTTTATTTGTCTTATAATATAGTAACAAAGGAGATAGTAGAGATGCTGGAAAAAATTGCAGAAATGATTGCAGAGCAACTGCATGTATCGCCAAGCGTAGTGATTACGGAGGATACTTCATTTAAACAGGATTTGAGAGCGGATTCCTTTGAATTGATGGAACTGGTTATGGCTTTAGAGGAAGAGTATGGTATTAAGATAGAGGACGAGGAACTGGAGAATTTTGAAACAGTCGGCGATGTATTGAATTACATTAAAAGTCAGGGAATTGATGAGGATTAATGAATTTCTCTGTACTGTATAAAAGTATGCAGGGCGTGTCCGTTTGGACACGCTTCTTTATACACAAAAGGAGTATTGGATATAATAAGAAAATGACATTATGAAGGAGGATCCCTATATGGATCGGATTATGACAAACTGCCTTGATAAGGGATTTTATAAATTTCAGAAAGAATTTGAGGATGCGGCGATCCGCGTACTCCGTTCCGGATGGTATATCATGGGAAAGGAATTGGAACGGTTTGAGGCAGAATTTGCGGATTATCTTGGCGCGAAACACTGTGTTGGGACAGCAAGCGGTCTGGATGCACTGATATTGGCATGCAGGGCGGTGGGACTTCAGAAGGGGGACGAGGTCATCGTACAGGCCAATACTTATATCGCCACGGTCATGGCGATCACCATCGCAGGTGCAACGCCGGTGTTTGTAGAACCGGATGAATACTTTCAGATCGATGCTGATAAGATTGAGGAGAAGATTACTGATAAGACGAAAGCCGTTATTGTGGTGCACCTATACGGACAGGCTGCGAAGATGGATCAGATCATGGATTTGTGCAAAAAGCATAACCTCCGGCTGATCGAAGACTGCGCACAGTCCCATGGTGCAGATGATCATGGCAGGATGACGGGAACCTTTGGAGATATCGGTTGTTTTTCTTTTTATCCTACCAAGAATCTTGGCGCCTTCGGAGATGGAGGGGCGATCGTGACAGATCGTGAAGACTACCAGGATCAGATCAAGATGCTGCGCAACTATGGCAGCAGAGTCAGATATTATAATGATGAGGTCGGTATGAATTCCAGGCTGGATGAGATGCAGGCTGCCCTTCTGTCAGTGCGTCTGAAGCATCTTCCTCAGCTGACGGAGGAACGCAGGAAGATTGCAGAAAGGTATCTTAGGGAAATCCATAATGAGAAGATTCTCCTGCCGAAGCAAAGAGAGGGTGCGGGACATGTATATCACCAGTTTGTCATTCGATGCAAAGAAAGACAGGCGTTGATAGAATATCTGAAGGAGCGGGGGATTGATACCATTATACATTATCCGATCCCGCCGCATCTTTCAAAGGCATACGCATATTTGGGGCATCATAAGGGTGATTATCCCATCACGGAAGCATATGCGGATGAAGTGCTTTCGATCCCGATGTATAATGGACTGACAGAGGCAGAACAGGAGCGGGTGATCAGTGCGTTGAACCAATTTTAATGAAAGCGGCATTTTTCAACTGCATTAGCTGCTCGCAAAGGAGGCTCGCAGCATGAGTACGAGAATGGAGATAAAGCTGCCGCAGGCGGTAGAGGAAATTATTGGTCAGATTAATGATGCAGGATATGAAGCGTACATTGTAGGAGGATGTGTGCGGGATACCCTATTGCATAAAGAGCCGAATGATTGGGATATCACGACTTCGGCGACGCCTGTCCAGGTGAAGGCGATCTTTAAGAGAACGATCGATACCGGAATACAGCACGGAACTGTGACTGTTATGAAGCGCAGGCAGGGTTATGAAGTAACAACGTATCGGATCGATGGGACCTATGAGGATGCAAGACATCCGAAGGAAGTAATTTTTACGCCAGATCTGAGGGAGGATCTGAAAAGACGTGATTTTACGATTAATGCAATGGCGTATCATCCGGAATCGGGACTTGTAGATCCATTTGATGGCAGGAAGGATCTGGAAGCCCATGTGATCCGCTGCGTAGGTGATCCGCGGGAACGTTTTTCCGAGGATGCGCTGCGGATGATGCGCGCTGTCCGGTTTGCAGCACAGTTAGATTACAAGATCGAGGAGTGCACATGGGAGGCCATTAAAGAACTGGCACCGTCCATCGGAAAAATCAGCGCTGAGCGTATTCAGACAGAGATGGTTAAACTTTTGCTTTCGGATCATCCGGAACAATTCTGGAGTTTTTATCAGTGTGGGCTGACTGCTTATTTCCTGCCGGAATTTGACCGGATGGCGGCCACCGTACAGAACAACCCGCATCATTGTTATACAGTCGGGGAACATACCATGCACGGTCTTTCATATATCAAAGCGGAGCAGAGTCTGAGACTTGCCATGCTTTTGCATGACATTGCCAAGCCGGTGACAAAGACGACGGATGAAAAGGGCGTGGATCATTTCTGGGGGCATCCGGAACGCGGCAGTAAAATGGCGGAGGAAATTCTGAGACGTTTAAAATTTGACAATCATACGATCGCTATGGTGAAGGGGCTGGTAGCCTATCATGACAGGAGGATTGAACCGGTGGAGAGGGCAATGCGCAAGGCGCTTCACCAGATCGGGGAGGAATATTTCCCGGCGCTATTTGAAGTCAGGGAAGCGGATGTCATGGCGCAGAGCGAATACCAGAAAAAGGAAAAGCTTGACGCGATAAGGGAAGGACTTCGGATTTATCAGAAGATCAAAGAAGAAGGACAGTGTATATCGCTGAAAAGCCTTGCGGTCAATGGGGGAGATCTGATCCGGGCGGGGATAGAACCGGGACAGGCAATAGGCGTGATTCTGGAGCAAATGCTGCAGGATGTGATCGGGGAGCCTTCTCATAACACGAAGGAATATCTGATACAGCGGTACGTACCATAGAAATTGTTCCTTGAGAGAATTTGGAATATTCCATTAAAAACATTCATAGGATAGTGTATGCCGGAATGGGCGGAAAGGGCGGTAATCCTATGAATGACAGGGCAGTCAGTATGCTTGAGAATTATGAAATAAATGTGCTCCGTACCTATAGGGGAAGAAGTGCGATCATTTGCGAGACGGATCAGGGACTGAAAGTGCTCAGGGAATACCGGGGAACGGAAGAAAGGATAGCCAGAATCGATCAGCTTCTTAGAACAGTACGGGAGAAGTCAGGTTATCTTTTAGACGCTTATATACAGAATAAGGAAGGAAGTTATCTTTGCCGGGACAGGGAACAGAATACATATCTTCTGAAAGATTATTATGAAGGGAAAGAGTGTGTTCCTGTGGATATGTCTGACATCGGTATGGCGTTTGCCCATATGGCAAAGCTGCATAAAGCAATGCGTGTGCCACTTGACGAAAAGGATACTCTGCCGCAGGGGAACAGCGGACTCTTGCATGAGATACATAAGCGTAATGCAGAACTGAAACGGGGAAAAAAATTTATTCGGGTCAGAGCCACCCGGAGTAATTTTGAAAATTTTCTTCTTGTCAATTATGATTTTTTCCTGAAGAAGGCATTGGCGATTGAAGAACAGCTGGAACGGGAGGATTTTGGAGAATATAATCGCATGGTCCTTGCGGAGGGCGCTTTTTGTCATGGAGATTTTCAGTACCATAATATTGTTTTTACGTCCTCGGGTCCTGCGGTGATGAATTTTGAAAAATTTCAGTGGGACAGCGGAATCAGGGATTTTTCGCTGTTTTTCAGGAAGGTGATGGAAAAAAACGGCTGGGATCTAGGCTGCGCGGAGGTTTGTGTCGAAAATTACCTGAAAGAAAGATCGCTTTCTGCAGCAGAAAAAAAACTGTTGATTTATCGGCTTTCCTATCCGGAAAAGTTTTGGAAAATTGTTAATTTTTACATTAATTCGCGCAAGTCGGTGGTGATGGAACGCAATACTGATAAGCTTAAGAAAGTTATGGAGCAGGAATCGCTAAGGGAGAAGGGTATTTCCTTTCTGGAATCATTATTATATAATCAAATGTGAAAGATACATTATTTACATAGAAAACTTCTATTGCGTAATATAGATATTATTGAGAACTTCCGTTGCGCAACATAGACATATCACCGCAGGGCACGCTTTCGCTGCGCACGCTACGCAGCGGCACTAAGATGCCAAAATACGGCACCTAAGTGCCGGCGAGCGTACAAGCGCCCTGCTTGTGATATGATCTATATTGCACAACTGTATTTTGATATAAAACTAGTTTTTGTAAAATTATGAAAAATCATTACAATACTTTATTGGAACAATGTTTCGTTGAAGAACTGTGAGACTTTTAATAGTTGGAATTTTATTGTGTAGCATTGACAAATTCATAAGCAGGTGCTGGGGAGCCGTTGCAGAACGCACGCAGCGGAAGCGTGCCCATGTTTAATATTTTTATATGAGGAGAACGAAAGAGTGATTAAATTACATAGATTACAAGTCTCATATCTTTTTCTGCTGTGCTGTAGTGTGGTTTTGCTGGCGGGCTGTGCTCAAATGACGGGAGGCGCCGCCGAGAATCAGCAGGGCAATTATGATACCGGTTTTGTGCCAGCGACAAGCGGTAATTATGATTCCAGAGATACGGCGATTGTGATCAGCAAGAATACAGAGGCTTCTACGATTACTTTTAAGAATATGGAGCTGGGCAGATATTATACTTTGAATTATGACGGTGCGACAGCGTATTATGATAAATATGGACAGGCGTTATCATTGGAACAGGTGCGGGTCGGGGAGATTGTAAATGTGGATTTTCTGCATCGTGCAAAACGTCTGGACAGCCTGCGCCTTTCCTCAGAAACATTTGCATTTGACTGGGTGGAACAGTTTGCGATAGAGACAGACAGCAGGGAAATGACATTGAATAATGAGGTGTACAGGCTGGCGCAGGATGTGGTGGTGCTTACGGAGAAAGGCATCGGCGACCGGATGGATATCAACGAAGCGGATGTCCTGCGGGTGAGCGGTCATGACCATCTGATAGAAAGTATTGTGGTTGAGCGTGGTCATGGTTATCTGCGTCTTGCCAACGACAGTTTTTTCATTGGTGGTTTTTTAGAGGTGGATCATTCCAAGATCTATCAGGTCAGTGAGGACATGCTTCTTTCCGTGCCGGAGGGCACCTATGAGGTGACAATCTCTAATGCTGGCTGCAGCGGCTCGGAGACAATCACGGTTATGAGAGATGAAGAATATGAGTGGGATGTCAGCGAGTGGCAGGGTGAAGCCAAATACGGCGTATTGGTATTTACGGTATCTCCTTCTAATGCCAAAGTCTATATTGATGGTAGACGCGTTGATACTGACACGGAGCAGGAGCTGACCTACGGTATTCATCAGATGGTGGTTGTGTCGGAAGGATATCAGACGATCAGCAAATATATCAGGGTCAGTGAAGAATATTCCAATATGAATATTACGATGGAATGGAACGGAGGGACCTCTCCATCGGATAATAATATTTCTTCCAATCAGGCGGAAACGATCTCCGGTAATGATGCGTCCGCTGGTCAGGTTTCCTCAAATACGGTCTCAGGAAATACGACTTCGGGAAATACAGTTTCCGGGAATACGACGACAGGCGGTAATACGACGTCAGGAGGGACGTCTTCTGACCGGGTGCCGATCAGCGCTTCCGGATATAAGGTCACCATCGAAGGACCGGAAGGTGTTGAGGTATTTAAGGACGGGAGCTATATCGGTCTGGCACCGGTCAGCTTTCCAAAGGAAGAGGGATCCTATATCATCATTCTTAGGAAAAATGGCTATCAGACCAGAAGCTACACGATTACGGTAGATGATTCGGCAAAAGATATCAGCTATTCATTTTCGGCACTACTGCCAATAAATTAAGGATTAGTTTTGTAATTACGTACAAATTCTTATGAATTTGGGAAAAACTGGTGAAATATATTGACAAACTTCCAAAAAACTAATATAAAAGACTTATGGCGCTTTTTAGAGAGCGGACAAGTTTTATAATAATTATCTAGGAGGAGTTCAAGCATGAACAAGACAGAATTAGTAGCAGCTGTTGCTGATAAGGCAGGAATTACAAAGAAAGATGCTGAGGCAGTAGTAGCAGCTTTTACTGACACAGTAACGACAGAATTGAAAAAGGGTGGAAAGGTTCAGTTAGTTGGATTTGGTACATTTGAGGTATCAGAGAGAGCAGCTAGAACAGGACGTAACCCTCAGACAGGTAAGGAGATGAAGATTGCAGCATCTAAGGCTCCTAAGTTCAAACCGGGTAAGGCATTCAAGGATGCATTGAACTAATTACGGATGGGATCAGATGCGGGCAGCTTCCAAGCGGGGCTGTCCGCTTTTGCGTTTGAGCTTTCAATGTGGCGATGTGGAAAAGAGGGAATCGATGAGATTGGATAAATTTTTAAAGGTATCACGCCTGATTAAGCGGCGGACTGTTGCCAATGAAGCCTGCGATGCCGGCAGGGTCATGGTGAATGACAAGCCTGCGAAAGCTTCCGTCAATGTAAAGCCCGGAGATATCATTACGATCGGGTTTGGCAACAGGGAGACGAAGGTAGAGGTTCTTACCATACAGGAGAGCGTGAAAAAGGAAGATGCGGAAAATATGTATAAGTATCTTTGAAAGATAGGGGGCATAGAGACCGCTTATGCGGCATATACTTTATTAAGGTTGAACCATCCGCAGGGCAGCCTGTGAGATAGAACAGGGCAAATGGAAGAACTAAATGCTAAGAAAACCCACAAGATCCAGATCATAAACCGTCAAACCACCAACCTCAGCGGTGTGACAGACGTCATATCTTTTGACGAGAAGGAGGTTGTTCTGGAAACGGAGCGAGGGATGTTGACGATCCGGGGAGACGGGTTGCACGTAAGCAGACTGACGCTGGAGAAAGGCGAGGTGGATGTGGATGGAAGAGTGGACGCTTTTCAATATTCCGATACTGCTGCCAGCCGGGGAAAAGAAGGTTCTCTGATTGCAAGGATGTTCCGCTGATGGATGAGATCATACACCGTGAACTTCAGCTGGGGCTGGCATGTTTTATTCTGGGCATCCTGTTGATGGCGCTTTATGATGTGCTGCGGATATTTCGGAGGGTAGTAAGGCATAACATTATAGCGATATCTCTGGAAGATATTATTTTTTGGATCATATGCATGGCAGGCACTTTTGAACTATTGAGAGTGATGAATCATGGAATATTCCGCTATAGCGTCGTGTTGATGGCGGGCGCCGGCATGTTCTTGTATCATCTGTTTCTTGGCAGGTACGCGGTACCGTTTTTTTCTAATATACTAAATAAAGTAAAAAAAATACTTAAAAAGTATAATTCAATATTGACGGAACCCGTAAAAAAGGCTATAGTTAAGGTGTATAGGCGCATTAAGGGACATCTGCGTGAAAGGAAAAAAGAACTTGAAGAAGACGGTAGCATTTCGCAAAGAGAAAAAGAATAAGTCGATGCTGATGATCACAATGCTTGTGATGGCAGCTCTTTGCGTTGTGGTTTATGCGGGCGGCAGACCTAAAATTTTGGAAAAAGAACGGCTGCAGTCGGAGATTGCCGTATTGCAGGCGCAGCTGGCCAGCGAACAGGCAAGGACGGATGAACTGCGGGAGCTTGAAGTCTATACACAGACGAAGAAATATGCGGAAGAAGTAGCCAAGGAAGTATTAGGCTATGTTTATGACGGAGAGGTCATCTTCCGGTTGGACGATTAGTATGAAAAAATGTGCGGAGCACATGGTATAATATGTCGAAGTAAAATGTCATGTTCATGCAGGGATATGACATTTTTTTTATTGACGTTCTGTTATAGTTTTGTTGGACGAAGATTAGTGTGTATTTGTTTCGCAAATATTGTGCCCGCGGCATAGCACTAAAGTGCATTAGGATTCGCAGGCTACGGAAAGGCATGATGATTATGGATACGTTGATTGGGAAGAACAGGGAATATAAAAATACTACGGGCATCTTTTCGAGCTACAATCGTCTTCGGATAGAACATTATGCGGAGGCGTTTCACGATCTGGCATTCAATTTTACTAAATTTGATCAGAGAGAGATGCGGGAAGGGGAATCCAGAGGGGAATATCTGGCGCGGAGAAAGGAATCTGAACATTGGCAGAGACTGGGAATGAGATATTCCGATGCAGCGGTCATGATGGATGCGATTGCAGAAGAATGCTACTCCTGTAGGAAACCCCATGGGTTTCAAAGGGCAAGCCTGTATCTGCTGCTGCGAAGGGAAAATGTAGAGCTAAAAAGCGTTTATGAGATTTATAATCGTCATCATCACAGGGAATACTGTCTTTCCATGCAGGTTGTGGGTGGAAGAAGGGGAATGGAGAAAAAAAGCTATGGAAGGAGCGGGTTGTGTGAGACGGAGACGGCTGCCGCTATCCTTTCCGGTGTGCTTAGAAAAAAAATTCTTCCGGCGGATAACTGTCCGGTATTTATCGGGGATGAATGCAGGGATTATCTGTTTGTAGAAGAAGGCAGATATCATGTGTCCACAGGAACGGCGTCCATGACAAAGGCAGGAGAGAAAATCTCCGGTGATAATTATTCTTTTTTGCAGGGACGGGATGGGAAGATGATGGCTCTGCTGTTATAGTTTTGTTGGACGAAGATTAGTGTGTATTTGTTTCGCAAATATTGTG
>CAMWHY010000088.1 GCA_947174185.1 uncultured Lachnospiraceae bacterium
AATTATAAGGCATTCATTAAAATTTAAATATGAAAAAGGAGCAAGACCAAAAGTATTGTCACTTTTATTTAAGTAGTGTTTGCTGATTGAGCGTTAAATGCTGAATTTTGAATTGTTTTCTGATATAATTATTGCAAAGAAAAACAAGTGATTCACTCGTTTTTCTTGCAAATTTTCTTGATAAAACAGTCTACATGAATATTCTTGCCCGAAGAAACCACTATTCGGCAAATTGGAAATCGGTATTCCGAATGTTGGAAACCGACTTAATTCTGCTTTGGTGTCAATGGCTTGTATTGGTTGCATTTGTCAAGTCCTTACTGCGTGAATGGTGCGAAGTAGGCTTGATCAATGACAGCAATACAAGCAAACTTAACAAGGCAGAAGGGGGGTTATGTAAGAAACGGTTTCTTATCACCGGACAGGTGGTGTAAAGCTGTCTGAATTATTCACTATAAGGGAGTGTGGCATCATCCCAATTTATTCAAGAATTATTCAAGCTGGTGGCTTGCAATAGACAAAATTATTAGTTCCCTTGCTTCTTCCTCCTCTTATCCTCATACATCATCTGATCCGCCACGTCCCGGAATTCGGGGTCTTCTAACGGGCAAAAGCCAATGGCATAACTGATAAGAACGGCGCTGGACTGATTATATTCCTTGCACCGATTTTCAAGATCCTGTATAAAAGTCTGTGCATCTTTGTGATAAAGCACGGCAAATTCGTCTCCGCCCTGCCGGTAGGCTCTTCCGTTTTTCCCTACTGCGTCAGATAAGAGACGCGCAAATCCCTGTAATAGCTTATCACCGGCAGAATGACCGATGGTATCGTTTACTAATTTAAGATCATTCAAATCGGCAATAAAATAGTAGATATTTTCCCGTTTCTGAATTGCATTCAGATCCCGCTCCAAAGCATTTCGATTATAAATATTCGTCAGGTAATCGATGTAGGCAAGCCGGCTTCCCACTTCCGTACAGAAGGAAATAATACTCTGCATACAAGTATATCGATCAATCGTTCTGTCCCCTGCCAGCACTTTTGTTTTGATAACGATGGTTTCTTTTTCATAATTGGCTTCAATGTTATTTTTGATCCGATCAAGCGCCGTTTCGACTTTCTCCTGGGCATTGCTGATAAATACCACGCCGTTCTCACCGACATGATATCCATGCAGACGATATTGTTTCATTTCCTTATAGATATCGTTTAAAATCAGGACATCCTGTTTCAAATCAAAATTATTTTCGGTCTTGTAAAAACATAAGACTCCTATTACGGGTTTCTGTTTATCGAAATCAAACTCCTTCAACACTTTTTCAAAATAACATATCTTAATTTTCCGTGTCAATATTTTCGATTTTACTCCCCATTTTACTTCTCCAAATAAACAGCCAAAACAGGGCAATAATCTTTTGACATTGCGTATCTACTATGATAAACTATAGTGGATTATATTTAATACATATGGTATATATGAAGAAAAACGGTAACAAGATATTGCGTGCGTGATCGATCCGGCAGAATGACAAAAAGCGACATATTTCTTCCGGATTTGAGTCAGAGTTTTAAAGATCAGCATGGAATAATAGATGAGGTGAATCAGGTGGATAAACAGGAATATAAGATTCTATCAGAAGAAATTATGGCGCTCGTTGCCAATGAACGGTTTGTTGATGCAGTGGAGATCGCCGACCGGATAGACTGGCGGAAAGTCAGAAGTTTTAGCACATTACAGAAGATCAGCGAGCTTTACCGTATTAATTGCAGATTTGACGAAGCTATGGATATTATGCTGATGGCGTATGATAAAAACCCCAACAGCAGAACTATTGTATATTCTCTGTGCGAGTTGTCGATTGATCTTGATGATCTGGTAGCGGCGCTTCAGTATCTTGCATTATATAAAAAAATGGCGCCGGGTGATAAAGGCGGTCTGATCCTTCAATACAGGATCTTGGAGATGCAGAATGCCAAGACAGAGGAAAAGATTGAACTGTTAGAGGAGTTGAATCATAAAGATTATACGGAAGAATGGGCTTATCAGCTTGCATATCTATATCATAGGATTGGATTGGCAACCAAATGTGTGGAAACATGCGACCAGTTGATCACCTGGTTTGGTTACGGTCCTTTTGTTATTAAGGCGATTGAATTAAAGATGCTGCATGCGCCGTTGACGGACAAGCAGAAGGAGATCTATGATAGCAGAAATGATATTTCTGAACAGATCGAAGCATATGAAAGCGATGATTATACAGTAGAGCGGGCAGAGTCATCTGTTGCTGCGGATATGGGCACGGAGGATTTTCATGTAAAGACGATTGATATGGGTAAATTTAACACCATCAATCTTCAAAAGGCGTTGGCAGAAAGTATGCGGGAGCTGATGGGCGAGGATATGGATGAATCAGAGGAATCCCCATTGGTTTCCACCGGTGAGCTGGAACAGCGGATAGGCGATACGCAGTATTTTGGTTCGAGAGACCGCGCAGATTATAGAAGGCAAACCCCGCAGGAAGCTTATCCGGAAGATAACTATGAAGCGTCGGAGAGCGGAGAGACTTACGCAGAGGACAGTTATGAACCAGTGGAAGACGGAGAGGTTTATCCTGAGGATGGTTATGGACCGATGGAAGACGGAGAAGTCTATCCTGAAGACGGTTATGAACCGATGGAAGGCGGAGAAGTCTATCCTGAAGACGGTTATGGACCGGTAGAAGACGGAGAAGTCTACCCTGAGGATGGTTATGGACCAGCGGAAGACGGAGAGGTTTATCCTGAGGATGGTTACGAGCCCATAGAAAACAAAGAAGTTTATTCGGAGAATGGTTATCAGCCGGTGGAAAAAGGAGAGACCTACCCGGAAGAAAAACCTCAGGTATCAAGAAAAGAAGATGCATTCAAAGAAGATGACGGAGATGAAGTATTCTTTGAAGATAAGACAGAAGATATTATTATAGATGTGCCGCCTGCCGGTACAGTTATGCCGGGGCAGACCATGATCAATGCCAAGATGAAAGAGACCTTTGTAAAGGAACAGCAGGCAGCAGGATCGGCGCCTTTGACAAAGGGGCAGCAGGAAGATGATGCAACGGCAGTTTCCGTCGAGGCAAAGAGAGAAGAGAATACGGCGGCAGAAGAGCCGCAGTCTGAGGCAAAGCCGGTGGTGCTGGCAGAGGAGCATCATAGAGTAGAAAAAGCTCCGGTCAGCAGTGTGTTTGACAATGTATTGTCCCAGGGTATGGACGGACAGATCTCTTTGGTGGTTCCGGAAGATATTGTTGTGGAAAAACAGATTACCGGACAGATGAATCTGCAGGAACTCTTTTTGGAATGGGAAAATGTTAAGAAGCGGAAAGAGGAAGAACGCAGAGCCAAGACTTCAAAAGATATTATACAGGAAACAGGTAAGATATTTGCGGAATTTGAGGCAGGGGCAAGAACGGGTCCGCTTGCGAAGATAGAAGAGGAACGTAAGATGTTCGCCAGCAAATTCCAGAATAACGAGATCGAACTGCGTTCTGTTGATGCCCTGGAGAAGATCTCTTATACACAGGGTTCTATTTGGGATGAGGTAGATGCGGCTATTGAGGCGGATAAGAAAAAGTTAGAGGGAGATATCCCCGTTGAAGAGGAAGAAGATGTTACGGCAGTTGCCGGAGACGGTACGGGACCGGCGATTGGTGCTGCGGCGCTGGCAGGTGCGGCAGTGGGAACAGTCGTGGGGGCTGCGGCAGGAATAGCAGCCGAAGCCGCTCTGGCGGAAGGCGTTACAGGAGATCTGTCTGCGATTGGACAGGCTGCATCTGCGGTCTTAAATGGAGAGGGATATCACGAAGCCCTGGCAGCAGAACAGGCGGTGGACGCTTCTATGATGATGAAAGAGACTGTGGATGAAGGATATGACGCAGAATCTGGTGTGACGGAAGATCCTTCTGCAGAAGAATATTATGCGTCAGAGGATGCTGCGACGGAGGAAGATTTTGCTCAGGAATATGGGTCTGAGGACTGGTCTGGCGAACAGGAATATGTATCGGAAGAAGCTGTTTCGGAAGAATATGTTCTTGAGGAGGCTTATGAGGGATATGAAGAAGAACTATCCGGTCAGACAGCACCGATCAATGAACAGGTTCTGAGTACATCGCAGATCGAAGATATTGAGAGCGCCCTGGAAGCCCAGGCGGATAAAGTCGGCGCCGATACGGCGGATGAGGATAATGATAATTACAACGGCGAAGAAGAACATTATCTGACTTTAGAGGAGCAGGAACTGTTTTCTGATTTTATGTATTCCAAAAAGATGCGGAATCAGATTTTAGACGCCATCGACCAGATCAGTCTTGCGCCATATGTGGGCAATATCATCATTACCGGAGATTCCGGTACGGGAGTGATTGAGCTTGCCAAGACGATGATCAAAGAGATCCAGATGATCGATAATAATTTTAGCGCGTCCAAAGTTGCCAAGATCAGCGGTGATAAGATGAACCGTAAAGACCTTGCAGCCATGTTTGAACAGCTGACCAATGGCGCGCTGATCATTGAAAGAGCCGGCGCTATGACGAGGGACACGCTGGAAGGTATGAGCAGAATTCTGGAAGGTTTTCAGGAAGGCATCATTATCATTATGACCGACCGGAAAAAGGAAATGGAGAAGCTGATCGATAAATATGATATGATCACCGGATATTTTAATGCAAGAATCGATATCAAGCCGATGAATGACAACGCGCTGGTTGATTATGCAAAGAAATATGCCCATACCAGAGAATATAAGATTGATGAGGAACGCGCCGTGCTGGCGCTTCACCGCCGGATCAATGAGCTCCAGATCGGTGAGCATAATGTGACGACTCGGGAGGTCGAAGATATCATAGATGAGGCCATTGAGCGTTCCAAGCGTTTAAGATTTTCTACATATGTTGATGTCTTGGTCGGAAAAAGATATGATTATGAAGATATGATTATATTAAAAGAGAAGGATTTTGATTAATTTATAATGAATTATTGGACATTATAATGTTCAGACATTATAATATATCTAAACGCAGGTTACGGAAGGGCATGGTTATTTTTATATATAATCATTTAAGAAATAATGGGAAAAGGATGGGGTGACATATGGAAGAAAAGAAAACATCCGCCGCAGAACGTGCAGTGGAAACAAAAACGACAAAACGGAAACCCGCTGTAAAAAAGACGACGGCAGGGACAAGAAAAAAATCATCCGGACCTTCCAAGGCTCCGGCAAAACAGGAAAATACGGTATTTATCTCTGAAGCTGATCAATACGTATTCGGACAGGGTACGCACTATGAGATCTATAAGAAGCTGGGAGCGCATCCCTGTAAGCAGAATGGCAGAAAGGGAGTGTTTTTTGCAGTATGGGCTCCCAATGCACAGAGCGTCCATGTGGTAGGAAGCTTTAATGGATGGCATACAGATACCCATCCAATGGAGAAGATTGGAGAAGGCGGTATTTATACGGCATTCATTCCGGGTGTGTCTGAGGGCGATCTTTATAAATTTTATATTGTTACTCCGTCAGGAGAAGGTATTTATAAAGCCGATCCATATGCCAATCAGGCTGAGCTCCGTCCGAGCTCCGCTTCGGTTGTTTGCGATATTACCAAGCTCAAATGGACGGATGATAAATGGTTGGGCGAGCGTGCAAAGAAGAATCTGTTCCAGTCGCCGATATCGATCTATGAATGTCATATCGGTTCCTGGATGAAACATCCGGATGGAACGGAAGATGGATTTTACAATTATCGGGAGTTTGCGGACCGTATCTGTGAATATCTGGCAGAGATGCAGTATACCCATGTGGAACTGATGGGTATTGCAGAGCATCCTTTTGATGGCTCCTGGGGATATCAGGTAACAGGCTATTATGCACCGACAGCAAGATACGGTACGCCGGAGGATTTTGCTTATCTGGTGAATAAGCTTCATAATAAAGGAATCGGTGTTATCCTTGACTGGGTTCCTGCGCATTTCCCGAGGGATGCCTTTGGACTTGCGGAGTTTGACGGAACCTGTCTGTATGAGCATCCGGATAAGCGTCTGGGCGAGCACCCTGACTGGGGAACAAAGATTTTTAACTTTGGCAAGAATGAGGTAAAGAATTTCCTGATTGCCAATGCATTATTCTGGATTCATGAGTTCCATATTGACGGTCTCCGCGTAGATGCGGTTGCATCCATGCTGTATCTGGATTACGGACGTCAGGACGGACAGTGGGTTGCCAATAAATACGGCGGCAATGAGAATCTGGAAGCAATTGAATTCTTTAAGCACTTGAATTCCGTAATCCACGGATTAGGCAAAGGCATTATGACCATTGCAGAGGAATCCACCGCATGGCCGAAAGTTACGGCGGCGCCGGAGGATGACGGTCTTGGATTTACCTTTAAATGGAATATGGGCTGGATGCATGACTTCTGTGATTATATGAAACTGGACCCGTATTTTAGAAAAAATAACCACCATAAAATGACATTTGCCATGAGTTATAACTGTAGTGAGAAATATATCATGCCCCTTTCTCATGACGAGGTGGTACATCTGAAATGTTCCATGGTCAATAAGATGCCGGGATATACCATCGATAAATATGCCAATCTCCGTGCAGGTTATACCTTTATGTTTGGTCATTCAGGAAAGAAACTTTTGTTCATGGGACAGGAATTTGCCCAGGAGCGCGAGTGGAGCGAAGCAAGGGAGCTTGACTGGTTCCTGTTGGGTGAAAAATTAAATGCCGGAATGAAGGATTTTGTAGCGGAGCTGCTGAAGTTATATCGGAAGAATCCCTGTCTGTATGAACTGGATGACAGCTGGGATGGATTTGAGTGGATCAATCCCAATGACGCAGACAGAAGTACCTACAGCTTTATCCGTAAATCCATGGACGGTAAGAACAACATGTTATTTGTCCTGAACATGACGCCGATGAAGCGGGAAGAATATTATGTCGGTGTTCCGAAAAAGGGTAAATATAAGCTGGTGCTGAACAGTGATGAGGAACGTTTTGGCGGTCTTGGTCACGAGCTTCCGGCGGAATTAAAGGCAATTAAGATGGAGTGCGACAAAAAAGATTACGCCATCAAATTTGATCTTCCGCCTTACGGAGCAGCGGTTTACAAATTCTAAGGAAACAATGATCATATAAAAACGTCTGACAATGGTTGTCAGGCGTTTTTTATGTTGTATAAGAATAACACTCTAAGCGGAAACAGACAGTCAAAGTAATCTGAGTATTAAGTCAGATAAGGTTATGACCGAAATATATTATAGTTTCGCAAACTTTTGTTGTGCAATTACCTAGTTAAATAAGGAATAGAGAGGAAAAATCATGAATATCCAGAGAAATCAGAAGGAGATCGAACAATATGCTGGGATGACAGACCCCCAGGGAGTGCATGGCGGTCATGTACACGGCAGTCATAATGGCGCGGCCCATGAAACTGGCGGAAGCGTCCATAAGGCGGGCAGCCGAGGTTACAGCGTAGATTTTTCCGGAGGTATGCCGGGCAATCAGGCATATGATAAACAGGGAAAAACAATGGAAGACGTCATGGCGGAAGCGGCGGCAACCGACGTTTCTTTACAGAAAGATTATATGACGGTGATGTCCAATTCCATGTCCGATGAAGATTTTGCAAAGCTTTCTGAGGAAGGCTACGATCCCGGGGTGATGGAACCGGAAGAGGCGGTCACCATATTAGATACGATTAAAGCGGAACTGGCGGAATCCGGCAATGTAATCGCCGGCTATAATGATGATATTGATATTGAGACATTAAAGAAGATCACAGGAAGCGAAGTGCGTGCGCAGGAGATACTGGATGCATTTCATCAGTATGATATCCCGGTGACGGAAAAAAATGTACAGGATGCGCAGGCTGCCATGGAGATGGCGGAACAGGTAACAAAGCAATTACAAAGCGGTACAAAAGAGGATATGGAGGGGGTGAAGAAGTATCTCCTCGAAAATCATCTTTCACCCGTTTTAGAAAATTTGTACCTTGCTGTATATAGCGGTTCCCATGATGCGGATGTGCAGGGAAGGGGATATTTTGCAGAGACGACAGGCGGATATTATGGACGGAAAGCAGATCAGGTGGATGTTTCTGCGCTACAGGCTTCCATGGAGAAGGTGATCAAGGAAGCCGGCTATGAAGTGACGGAAGAAACCTTGCAGGATGCTGCCTGGATGGTGGAAACAGGTCTTCCGCTGACCGCCGAGTCATTTGCTGAATTATATCATATCAATCAGGCAATCAATGGAATCATGCAGGACGGAGGGACAGCGAACGTCACGGACGTTCTTGGTCAGGAACCGCTGCTGGAAAAGGCAGTGCGCATGGAGCAGGAAGCAGCTGCAATCACGGACGCGGCGGTGGATAAAGTTGTTGCAGATGGAGACAGACTGGATCTTGCGCATTTGACGGCAGCCCAGGAGAAGATAGAGAGCGAAGCAGGGAGAAATACAGAAAGCGATGCGATGCAGCGCGAGGCACAAGGCGAAGCGGCAGGACAGGTGGATGTATCAGACCGTTCCATTTATGCCCGCCGTCAGATGGAAGAAGTCAGACTTTATATGTCGGTACAGGTAAATTATCGTTTATTGAAGCAGGGGATTTCCATTGATACCACAGAGCTTTCCACTTTGGTAGAGAACTTAAAGGCAGCAGAGCAGGAGATCCAGAGAATTTTATTTGGCAGACCGGGAGAAGGCAGCGATACAGGCAGTGGTACGATGAATACAGGCGATGTAGTGATGACCTCTATAAAAGAAATGTCTGCATTGTTCCAGGAAACCATCAGCAAGGTCCGGGCGATTCCCGGCATGCCGGCATCTATTCTGGGCGAGCTGCTGCAGGAAAATAAAACAGCCTTTTCACAAAGCGTTACTGTGGAAATGGTCTATGAGACCGGCGCAGCAAGACAAAGCGCTTACGCAGCGATGGAGGAAAGATACGAGCCATTGATGACGGCGCCGATGGCTGAATATGGCGATTCCATAGAGAAAGCATTCCGCAATGTGGACGATATCCTGCAGGAGATGAATCTGGAAACAACAGAGGGCAACCGGCGTGCCGTAAGGATTCTGGGATATAACGGCATGGAAATCAGCGAAGAAAATATTCATGCGGTAAAAGAGACGTATGCGATGGTCAGCAGGGTGATCGATAAAATGACGCCTGCGGCTACATTAGATTTAATCAGGGAGGGCGTCAATCCGCTGACGATCTCCATGGAAGAATTGGAAAACCATCTTGCTGACAGGGACGGCGGTTCTCAGGAGGAAATGGAGAAATACAGCCGTTATCTGTACCGTTTGGAGCAGAGAAATGAGATTACCCCGGAAGAAAAGGAAAGCTATATCGGTATCTACCGTCTGCTGCATCAGGTGGAAAAACGGGACGGTGCAGCGATTGGAAGCTTATTAAATCAGGGTGCGGAGATCAATTTTAAGAATCTTCTGACAGCAGTCAGAAATCATAAACGCGGCAGGATGGATTATCAGGTGGATGATGATTTTGGTGCGTTGAAAGAAGAGATCACGGGAGAAGGCGGTTATCGCAATTCGATCACGATGGCGATCGAAACGGCGTATCGTGAGCAGGGAATGACAGAAGATGGCAGCGACAGCAATGGCCGCAATGCAATGAGTCAGGAAGAAAATGACAGGATCTCATATTACCAGAAGCTTGCCGGTGATATCAAGGCAGGACTGACACCGGAGGCGGTCTCGGAAGTATTTGATGCAGGCGATATCAGCTTGGAAGCGCTTTACGATAAGCAGCAGGAAATGGAGAAAACAGATCAAGCTTATCTGAAAGAGCAGGCAGCAGAGATCAGGATGGCGGCGGAAGTATCTGATCAGGCAGTGTCGATGTTACTGTCTTATGATATACCTGCCACATTAGATAATCTTGCGGCGGCCGACGGCCTATTATCAGACCGGGGCGGCATGGCAGGACAGGTGAAGAAGCAGGCGGCATACCTGGATGGACAGAGAGAGGATTCCGTATCTGAAATCAGTTCTGATGAGGCGTCTGAAACAGCAGACGGATCATCATATACTGCAACAGGAAGCATAGGTGATTTACTGGACGACGCGATCAGCAGCCTGCAGGAGCATTTTACAGACAGCGTTAGTGCAAAAGAAGCCTACGAGCATCTGGCAGACCGGATGGAAGAAATTCTGACAGTAAGTGCGGAGCAGCAGACAGACAGGATCGATGTAAAGGAGATCAATCTGGCATGGAAACAGGTTTCTGTTGCAAGAAATCTGGCGAGGGAAGAGTGCTATGAGATCCCGATGGAGATTGGAGGCAGAATGACTTCCGTCAATGTGCGTCTTTGTCACAGCAGCTCGACGGAGAATCATGTGACGATCACCATGGAGACGGAGAACTTCGGCAAGGTATCCGCACTATTTGAGGGGGATACGATGTCAGGTTATATCGTATGCGACAGATCAGACGGTCTGGCAGCTCTGAAACAACAGGAAAACGCTTTTCAAGAGGAGATGCAGGCAAAGGATCTGCCGATATCAGAAATAAAATTTATTCAATCTGACCGTGTAGATATTAATAATTTTGCAGTAAGAGCCGATGATATTAATAGAACAGGGATGTCGTCAGAAAACTTATATCAGACAGCTAAGACATTTATGAAAGTATTTTTAGGGGACGCTGTTTGACAGTTGTAAATGATGTCATGGAGGATGCCATTTGCAGAGAATAATGAAGGCAATAACTTCATTAATAACTTCGTTATAGTAATTGTGGGGTATAATAGGTGCATCTATGTATCTTGCAATGAACGGATGAAGAATCGATGTTATGGCATTATCAGTCAAAGGATAAGAAAACAAGGACATAACAGATAAACATCCAATGGCGGAACCATGTAACGCAGAATTTACAAACTGAAAGGATACAAGATTATGAAGATCAATTACAATGCAACAGCGATGATGGCGAACAATACCTTGAATAGAACAGATAATAAACTGACAGCAGCTATGGAGAGATTATCCTCTGGTTTAAAGGTCAACCATGCGAAAGACAATCCCGCAGGTCTTGCGATCGCCAATCGTATGGATTCCCAGATCAGGGGTATTAAAGTAGGAACCAACAACACAAATGACGGTATTTCCGTGGTTGAGACGGCGGATGGCGCGCTGAGCGAAATTTCCATCATTATTCAGCGTATGAGTGAACTTTGCGTTCAGGCAAGTAATGATCCTAAGACAGATGGGGATAGAGAGATCATCGATAAGGAGATCCAGCAGTTAAAGCAGGAGATCGAGCGGATTGCAAGAGATACGGAATATAACGGCATGCCGCTTTTAGACGGTTCCTTTGACTTAAAGGGTTATACCAATAATCCTGATGTTAAGATCGGCTACTATTCCGATGAAGTACCGCAGGGAGATTATAAAATTGATTTGACCGGATTAGTTGCTGCAGACGGCACGATCGATCAGGACACATTGGCAGACCATCTGACTAATTTCCCGACAGTGGGACTTCTGGCAAAAGTAAATGAAGATATGGATGAACTTACCATAACGGCGGATGGCGATTTTGAAATGCACATTAGGGCTGATTTTACGACGGTTTCAGGTGAAGTTGACATTGATATCACCCAGATGGGCGCTATGAAGATCCAGATCGGCGCTAATGAAGGTCAGGAGTTAGGCATCCGTATTCCAAAGATCAGCTTAGTGGATATGGGAATAGACGAGCTGACTTCCATCAGGACATATAACGATGATGGCAGCATGGATATAGATGGACCGCAGGAAGGCATTGAGAGTACAAAGAAAGCGTTGACTTACATCAACTCTGTGCGTTCCCGCTTGGGTGCATACCAGAACCGTCTGGAACATAATGTTGCAAGTAACGATATCACCGATGAGAATATGACGGCTTCCTATTCCCGGATCATGGATGTAGATATGGCGGAGGAAATGACGGAATATACGACCCAGCAGGTATTATCCCAGGCAGGTATTTCCATGCTGGCGCAGGCGAATGAGCGTCCGTCACAGATCTTACAGTTGCTGCAATAATTGTCATTTATAGCGTATGCAAAGCGCGGGCTGCTCTTAAACTAGCAAATAGTGGAAAAACAAAATAGAAAGGATTCCTGATATGACAAGCGAAAAAAAGCAAGAGTTTACACTGCGGATTTCACAGGCTAATAAAACGGAGCTGGTTGTTATCTTATATGATATGTTTCAGGCATATCTTGAGGATGCAGAGCAGGCGGAAGGAGAGGAATTCCACAATGCCATCAGTCATGCAAGGGCAGTGCTGAATGAATTGATAGAATCCTTAGATATGAAATATGAGATTGCAAAAAATCTTTACCAGATCTACCGATATGTGGAACGTCTGTTGATACAGGCAGATGTCCGTTTGGACAAAGAACCGTTAAAAGAGGTTTCCAGTCATATAAGTCCGTTAAGGGATGCATATAATACCGTAAGCAAAGAGGACGCTTCCCCATCCGTTATGGAAAATACGGAGGTTGTTTATGCCGGTATGACTTATGGCAAATCGGACCTTAACGAAAATAATGTGGGCGACGCTTCCAAAAGGGGATTTCTGGCGTAGGGAGTAAGCATATAATATCATAAAATACAAAATAACAAAGAGTGAGAGCATCTATCAAAGTGGTAGGTGCTTTTATTATGTTACGGTAGATCATGTGAAGGATATAAATGTAGAGAATAGTAATAATGTTTACATGAAGCATAAAAAATAGTTAATTTATGAAGATTTTGATAATTTATAGTGGTAAAATTACATTAGATATTATATAATGA
>CAMWHY010000089.1 GCA_947174185.1 uncultured Lachnospiraceae bacterium
ATATATCATCTATCCGCAAAGTCTTTATATACTATAAATTTATTGTTGGGTGTTAAAAGACAGAACCCACCAGAATATTACTCAATTTTAATCCTTTTCCGATTCAGCCACCAAAAACGAATTATCCTAAGAGGTTTTGCACTCCGCGAACCAAAGGAATTTTCCAAATGAATAATCCTACTTGTAAGGTTTGAAATTCTTTTTCCAGCTTACCCTAATCACCTGTAAACTCATTACAGTTTTCTTGTAACTTTGTAATTTCCCGCTTTAATATTGTCACCTTTTCATCCAATCATTGTTTTTTCCTTTTCTTCACTTCTCTCATCTGTGCAATTTCGTCAGGACTACCAGCTTAGCCGCTAGTCTACTCTGCCCATATAAGGGGCCGTTACCTGCTTGCACTAGAAGGTGTACTGACAGTCTGCCAACTGCACCACATTTTCAGCTGCCCCTTTCAGGGGCTTTTTCAGTGCTTCCTTATTCCCACGTAGCCCCGTATGGGACTTGATAGTTTCCTTTGACTTCCTACTGCCACACCAAGTTGCTTATTTCTTGTTTTTCTTTACCGGCTCGCCCATAAACTGGTCGATATACTCTGCTAATGACATCTGGTCATATTCCAGATCCTCTTTCAGCTGATTCTGGATATACATTTTGATTGCAGCTCTGTTCTTTCCCACTGCATCTGCATAATACCCTCAACACCAGAAATGCCGGTTCCCATATTTATATTTCAGATTCGCATGCTTCTCAAATATCATAAGAGAACTTTTTCTCCTTAGATATCCTACTATTTCTGATACTAAATATTTTGGTGACATCCTCACTAGTATATGGATATGATCCAGCAACACTCTGCTTCTATGATCTCTATTCCCTTTCTGTGGCATAATGAATCCAGTATCTGTCCTACATCCGCTTTGATGTCTTTGTATATCACCTAGCGACGATACTTTGGTGCAAAAACTATATGGTACTTGCATTCCCATTTTGAATGGGTTAAACTATTTGTTGTGTCCATCTCGGGTACCTCCTGTGTTGTATGTTTATGGTTTGCAGACCTACTTTTATACTAACACAGAAGTTTCTTTTATCTAAAGATAGCCCTCCCTCCCCTGTATAGCAGGGAGTTTATTTTTACCGTGACATAATTAAACGAGGGCTGAAAGCTCATCTAAGAGTCTTCAACCCAATCATTATCATAGAAGCTCTGTATTCACAGACTTTTGTTCACACACTCGTCCAAGAAATCGTCCGCCCCCGCTCAACAATTCCTTAACTCTGTTTGAAAATCTATATTCATTTGATCGTCAATTTAAATAGATAATCATCTTCACTTTCTTTAAATAATGAAGCAGCAATCACATTTAATTTTTCATCTTCTATATATTTATTAATTTTCTTTTGTGTTTCGCCATCTTTAACATTTCTAGTATATTTTCCAACGTAAACTCTCACCAATTTAATCTTATCCATACTTACCCTACCTATTCTTGAAACTTAGAATTCAACTGCAAATTATTTCTTCATATTATCTAATTCTTCCTGTGTTAATACACGATTAAAAAATTCTACATTTCCGCTTCTTCCATTTGATTCCTTGCAATAAGGACAAATATCATTATCAACTTCTCTAAATCCCGGAACTTGTTCTACAGTATGCTGATGGTACATTCTTTTACAATGTCTGCAAATAACAACTTCATCACTTTCCTCAAATTCTCTCAATACACCATTTTCATCATACGCCATCATAGTTAATTTTCCTCCTCAAATATTTTATTTCAACATCTTAATCGCCAAACAAACCAATCCAAATTGAACACTTTACAAAATATAGTAACTGTTAAAAACGAAACAGTAGAAAAATACTACGTGAACAATGTAATTGAAATATGGTTAATTATATCATATGGTTTACATAAATCGTATTTTTTTGCCTCAATTCATGATATTTATTTCTGTACATTTCGAAAACATGAAAAAAGAGCTAAAAATGCTCTTTTCCTAATATTTCAAGTCATAATTGCATATATTCGCTCAATTTCTCAAAAATGGATATTTTTTTTGCTATACTAAGGATAGTAAGTTCTTACTAATTTTTCAGGATATTCCACATCACATCATATCACCTCGAGGCACGGGCAGGGAACCGTTAACACCCCTGCCCCTTCTGTGAGCGTTAGAACTTCTTTGCGAAACTCCCGATTTTCAGAAATCAGTTGCACAACAGACATTTGCAAAAAGGAGTTTCGCAAACACTTATATACTGTACTTTACGATCAGCAGTTCTACCCCCAGCTTATCTGCAATTCTTCCCGATTTAATGGCTTCCTCCGTCGCCACGCATTCCGTCACGATCTTTTTCAGATCTCCCATACTATATTTCGCCGCCTGACGCGGATATTTATCCGCCAAAAAGGTTTGATTGGCAGGAAGCTTCATTTTCTTAGCGATGCCGTTTCTGTCGTATCCTTTCTCCTTCAGTTCTTTTGCCTGCATCATCTGATTAAACTGTCTTGTCAGAAGATACAGGACATCATTTGGTCTTTTCTGCAATGCCAGCAGATCGTAGTATAGCCGCAGCGCTTTCTTCTGCTGTTTTCCAACAATCGCCTCCACCATTTCAAAAACATGGTCTTCCAGACTGCGTGCTGCCAGCACCTCTACATCCGCTTCCACAATCTGTTTTCTGCCATACGTATAACCAAACAATTTCTCCATCTCGTTGTGGATCGTCCCCATATCAAGTCCAACACGCTGCGTTAGCAGTTCCATGGCATCTGCGTCCATCTTCTTTCCCTCTTTTGCAGCCATACCTGACATCCAGCGGTGGACTGACGCCTTTTCCATCTCTTTAAATTCGATCTCTACGCCCTCCTTATTGACGGTCTTATACATCTTACCACGCTTATCCATCTCCTTTTCCACAAAAAGAAAGCGTACCGTCTCGGAAGGATGCTTTAAATACTCCGCCATCTCCTCGCAGGTGGATTTAAACCACCCGGAATCCATAATCAGTATTGTTCTATGATCTGCAAAAAAGGGCAACGTATCAGCCAGGGAGATCACTTCCCGCACGTCAATCTTATTTCCTTCAAACCGGTGAATATTCATCGTATCCTCCGGATCTGTCAACGCCTGCAGGAACTTGTCTTTGTACTGGAGCTTAAGATATTCCTCTCCCCCGTACAAAAGATATATCTGCCTCGAATTACCGTCTTTGATCTCCTGCAGCAGTTTCTCCAAATGCCGGCTGACGTCGTTGATGCTTTTTATTTCCACTAATATCACCTTGCGCCTTTCTTTCCGCTTCTTTCACATGCATGATTCCCGTAATATTCAGGCTCTCGGTCCATAGATCAACGAGCCGACCCTGATCATCGTGCTTCCTTCCAGAATGGCGTTTTCATAATCCTGGCTCATCCCCATCGAAAGGATCTCCATGGAAACATTATCATATTTTAAATCCTTCGCTCTTTCAAACAGCGTCCGTGTCCTTTCAAAATATCTGCGGTTTTCCGCATCCGTAGTACCTGCCGGTGGAATCGTCATCAACCCCTTGACCCTGATATGCGGCTGCGCTGCCGAAAGTTCCAGCATCCTCCACAGATCGTCAGCCGCCAGACCTGTCTTACTCTCCTCCGCGCCAATATTGACCTCTATCAGGACGTCCTGCACCATATCTCTCTTAGCTGCGGCTTTTTCTAACGCAGTCAGCAGATGTTCACTATCCATGCTCTGGATCAGCTTCGCCCTGCCCAGCACATATTTGATCTTATTGGTCTGAAGATGCCCGATCAGATGCGCCGGTTTTCCAAGATATGCGTCCGTATCCTTTTTCTCCATCAGCTCCTGCACGTGATTCTCACCAAAAAGATCGATGGAAAGGCGCGCGCTCTCTTTTACCTCCTCTATGGTACGCGTTTTACACGCGGCAAGAAGCAGTATATCCTCAGGTTTTCTGCCTGCAACCTGCGCCGCATGCGTCATCTTCTCCCTGATCTCTTCAATATTTTGTTTCATATAAGTAAGATTACTGCCCATGATAAAATCCCTGCCTTTTCCCAGATATCTTTAAGGGCAGCTAAATCCCGGAGTCTGTAGAAACTCCGGGCAGAGACCCGTAACCCCTTTGGGGTTACGGGTTCGCTTCGCTCGTCAAATGTCCTGGAAAGCATCTGCTCAAGTAAACTTGGCATCTGCTTTCCAGGCCACTTGACTCTGCCCTTTGCGGATATTATACATCAATACTTTTGTACAGGCAAAGAATATTTAAAGAATTTACCTTTCGGTTATTCCTGTCTTCCTTATGAACACAAAAAGACACATGGTTTACATTTTACTGTTCCATGCGTCTTTATGCTGTTTTTGAATTTAAATTGTTCTTCAACTATGCCAACTGCATAACTTCTGCTTTTACTTCCTCAATTTCCTCGTTAGATAATTCTGAAAAAAATATCTGTATTTCATCTAACGAAATCTTCCCATTTTTTAACATAAGAATTGCTTTCTCTTTTACTTTTTCCTGTGCCGCTTCATTCCTCATATCTTCCAAAATTTTACACATAGCAACCACTCCTTCCTTATCCTGCTTGAAATACCTTGCTTTTTTAGCAAGTGCTTCATAATTCATATCATCGGGATTCGTGCATGAAAAATCGTGCATTAACTTACCTACTTCATCATTGCCTCGATATTTTCCATTAACATATATGATATGCGAACCGTCACCAAATAATTCCTTTCCCTCGTTGGTTTCCACATACCGTTGTATGTGATATACGGCTTGTTTTTTTCCTATAACATCATTTTCTGTAATGAAAATAACATAGCTGTCAGGAATATCCTCCGTGTCATCTCCGGGCCTTAATATATGTGCGTCCAGCAGGCTGCTGTTATACCTTGCTCTTTTAGCACCTGCTCCTGCATCCGATCTCTGTATTTCTACATCAAATTCTTTATGAGTGCTGTCAACCGCATGGACATCTAAAACAGCAGATCGTCCCTGCAAATTCTTCATTAACTCCTGTGTCCAAACTGATTTAATCGTTATATCCTCTTGTCCTAAAATAATCCGAAGTATCAGTTCCACACCCTCATAGTTATCGGCAAGACATACCGTCATAAAATCATCATCCATATATCGGAGTGATTTCAGGCGTTCCAGATCCTGATGATGTTTCTGATCCACTATTTTCAAAAACACCACCTTCTTTCGCCACTTTTATTATACATCCTACAATACTTTTTGAAAACTGAATTTTTCATGAATCTTTTATCCCCATTCTTCCTCTCTCCATTTAATCCTGCTTTGTTGTCAGTTATTCAGTCGGCACTCGTTCTAGAGCCCCCTTTCAAGGAATCGATCTTTAAAATGCTTAGGGGTTTTCAATTTATTTTGATGAAGAAGTCTTATATGGTTTATAACTCCCCTACCGCATAATTATTTTTTAATGCGAGATACTAAGTTCATAAAAGCCATAAAATTTACATGAAATATATTTATTGATCTTAATTTTAATTGCGCCAAAAGTAGCGCGGAAACGAGGTGAAATATGAAAGCCGTAGAATACAAAAAACCTGTCAGCACGATTCCCGAAGGAGTTTGGGAAAGCAGCAGACCGAAAGAAAAAAACGATCAGCAGTGCACCCAGACAACCGACCTGCAGGGAAACGGGTATCCTGTAGCCGGTCAAAAAAATTCTAACCATGGCGTCAACCAGAAAAACGATCATCCTGCCGTCAAACAGAAACATGATCATTAATGCTGCAGATATTCCTCTATCCACATCTTCCCACCCCTGACATACACACTTAGCGCCCCGCTCTCATCTGTCCGGTATACCGTACATCCAAACTGTTTCAGCCGTTCCACGACTTCTTCATGGGGATGTCCGTAACGGTTATTCCTGCCACAGGAAATCATTGCCACCTGGGGAATACAGTATTGCAAAAAAACCTCCGAGGTAGACGTGGAGGAACCATGGTGCCCGACCTTTAACAACTGTACCGGACGGCATCCATACTCTTCCCAATAACGGATGACTTCCCGCTCGCTTTCTGCCGTAGCGTCTCCGGTAAAGATCCCGCAAAAATTCTCATATTCTACGGAAACCACCAGCGAACTTTCATTAACGTCTTCAGTCCGGTATCCTTCTCTGGGATGCAGTACCGTAAGTTTCAGCTTTCCTGCCTGAAGATACTCGCCGCTTGATAGCATTAACACCTGTACCCCATTCCTCTCTGCCAGTGCGATCAGCTCCGCACAGCTTTCCCTGACGCCATAGGCGTCAGGAAGTACCAGCGTATGGACGGTAATTGCATTTTCCTTCCCCATTTCCATCATTTCCTGATACCCGCTGCAATGGTCCTGATCCGGGTGGGTAATCAGCCAATAATCGATCTCGCTGATCCCCTCGTGCTTTAGAAACGGTTCTATCTGATACTCTGCCAGACGATTTTGGGAGCTGCTTCCGCCATCGATCAGACAGGTGATTCCCTCTGCACGGATACAGATCCCGTCTCCCTGCCCCACGTCAAGCAGTGTGATACGAAGCCCCTGATCTGTCCGCAGTCCCATCATCAGGATCACGACACCAATCAACAGAAACCGGACATGGACTTTCATCCGGGGCAGTCTCTTTCTCCCAATCTTTTTCCCCGACAGTGTGATCAGAATCAAAACACCATAGAACATCAGGATCTTTCCCGCTTCCGGCACCCCTGCGATCCAGCTTCTGCCCGGCAGATTCATGACCGCATGGCAAAACCATTCATAGATGCACAGGATCACATGAACGATAAATCCTGCAAGCTTTCCAAGCGGCAGGAAAATGCAGCCTGCCGCCACCGTAAAAATTCCGGCTGCAAGCAGCACACTCATCAACGGAATGACCAGCAGATTAAGAAAGATGGAATAAACCGGATATTCATAATAACTAAAAAGCAGCACCGGAAGCGTTGCAAGATTGACACAAAATCCTCCGGTGACAGCGGCACAAAGGGCATGCAGCTTTTTGTCTTTGATATCGATCCCTTCCATCAGGGCTGGATGCAGGACTGCCACGCCAAAAACCGCCAGATAGGACATCCAGAATCCCGTCCGGTACAGCACATATGGTTCCGAAAGAACGCTACACAAAGCTGCTGCAGACAGTGCAGTGGGCAGGTCATAGCTTCTTTTCACACAGGCAGCCAATACCATAAATCCAAACATGACCACCGCACGGATCGTCGAGACGCTTCCGCCGGTCATAACGGCATAAGCAGCCATGATCATCATGGCAAAACCCGCAGAAACATAGAGGGGAAATGCCAGTCTTTTAAAGCACTGATATAACCCAATCCCGATGATACTGATATGTAAGCCGCTGATTGCCAGAATATGGGCAATTCCATTGGCCTGATAAAGTTTCTTGATATCCCGGTCCATTTGAAGCTTTTCACCCAAAAGCATTGCACGCATAACAGAAGCATCCTGTTCATCCAGCGCAGCATCCAGAACAGAGGACAGATAGCGGCGGAGCCGGTACATCCCCTCCCTGAACACATCATATTCTTCTGAGACACTGACGATCTCTTCTACCGATACTTTTCCACAATATCCCTGTAATAGATAATACTTTCTCTGGTCAAATTCTCCCGGATTGGTGGCTGTAGGAAACACCGCAATTTCCCCTGTTAGCAGAACCGTTGCTCCCATCGGCGGCGCCTCCTGCCGCAGATAGCAGATCAGCCCATAGGTATTCTCCGTATTGATTGATTGAAAGGAATCCTCCCGATTCGTTGATTCCACATCGCAGAACGCGACATTACTAAGATATAATACTTGCGTCTCTCCCCCGATCTCTTTACCACTGACGGTGCCGCTGATCAGAAGTTCACGATCCGTCCATGCGGATACATCCGCTTCCGGCGGTCCCTTCCTCCAAAGACACATAGCGATCATAGCGATACAGGCAAGTGACGCCACGCATAATGGCCGTCTTACCATTCTCCCCTCCATGTCAGAGCAGCTTGCTATTCTATCAGATCCAGATTTCTGGTAAATGCGTTTTCAAAACTGATATTTTCCCGATACTGCACAGCTGTTTCGCCATTGATCATTAACTGAACCTTGTTGACATTGCTCAGTTCCGCAAGGGAATTGACGATGGAATAAATCGTCACCTCTGCCGTGACATTATATGGCTGTGTCTGAAATCCGCTATCCAGATTGACATAGCATATGCCGTCAGTGATCGTAACCGAATTGACCTTTGTCGTTGGATTGATCGTCGGATAAGACTCCGTATTGCTTGGACCCGCAATCAACTGATCTACGATGACCCTTTCGATCGCAATATTGCTGTTATATACGATCAGTCTGTTGACTTCCGTCAAGGCAGTTCCTGTTTCATTGGCAAAATATAATTTAATGCTGGTCTGCTCATAGGCATTGATCTCCGAACCTTCATTATCAATGAACATATCCGCCGTCAATACGCCAACCGGTTTCCCCGCATGATCAGTCAAAGGGTCTTCGCCGACCAGAAAACTAACTCCATCGATCCCCTTGATCTGCGTCAGCGTCCTTACGATCGCCGCACGCACCAATATCTCCGTGGATGGGGTCATCTGCTTGTAAGCTTCATCTACTTTGATGACGATCTGCGTTCCTTCCAACTGATAGGAAAGCACTTGAAATCCAAAACGCATGGGTGCCTTCATATCTATGCTCTCCGGTATCTCCTGCATCTTTTCCAACAGTTCCTGTATCTGTCCGCCCAGCTCCTCTTCCTCTATCGTATAAGGCTGACTGACCAGAGCAGTTTCATCTTTCGTCAGATAGTAAAACTGCACTTCCGAGGAGGATACCGAACTTCCCTGCTGCCCATCTGTAGGCGCATTCCCGTTGCAGGATAAGAAGCATGCAAAAACAAGCAGATATAACAATGTCACTGTCATCCTACTCCAATATCTGATTATATTCCCTCTTTCCCTGACACCCATCTTACCCATTTCTGTTCTCCAAACCATGGCTGTTTTTGAAACATCTGATAATATGATTATTCTGTAGATATAAAACTCAGCGGTATCTTCACGATAAAACTGGTTCCTTCCCCGATCACGCTATCCACTGTGATGGAACCGCGATGATATTGTACTGTTCTCTTTACAATAGCAAGTCCCAGACCGTTGCCGTCGATCTCATTGGAATGTGATTTGTCCACCCGGTAAAATCTTTCAAAAATATGATCGATATCTCCCTCTGCGATTCCGATCCCCGAATCCCTCACCTCTACTGTCATATACTTGTGATCCGCATCCAGTATGATCTTCACCCAGCCCGGATGGCGGTTGTACTTGATACCGTTTTCAATTAAGTTTGTCAATGCAAGCGTCAGTTTCACCTCATCCACATCTGCCGTGACCTCCCGCTCGCTTTCAAAGATCAGATCTACCTCCTGCTTCCTTGCGATCGGTCCCAAACGCTTTATAATCAGCTCCAGCATCGCATTGATCTTGCAGTTTTCAAAATGCATACCGGACGCGCCTTTTTCCATCTTCACAAGAGAAAGCAGATCTGTGATGATCTTATTTTCCCGGTCAATCTCTTCCGTGATATCATGCATAAACTCACGATACATCTCCACCGGCACATCCTGCTGCATATTCAGGGAATCTGCCAGCACCTTCATAGATGTAAGCGGCGTCTTTAATTCATGGGATACGTTGCTGACAAATTCCTGCCGCGAATCATCCAGTGCCTTCGCTCTGGCACGCATCTTATTAAACGCTTCCACCATTTGCTGCGTCTCAATATAATCTGACACCGCAGGGATCGCCTCGTCAAAGGTAACCGCCTCATTGGTCGCCTTAACCACCTCGTCAAAGGGACGTGTTATGATCGCCGAAATAAAGATCGCGGTACCGATGATGCAGATCATGATCACCGTCTCCAGTACCCTCGCCTGACGGTAGATCGTTTCATAATTCTGTGTGAAATTTTCTGTGGATACGCTGGTCAGGATCACCCCCTCTACTCCGGAGCTTTCTTCCCCTTCCCCTGTGCCAAAGATTGGAACGACGATTTCAATAAAGTGATTGTTGCCGTCATAATTGGTAACTGTTTCACCACCGGACCCCCTGATCACTTCTCTGGCAATCATATACCTGCCTTCACTGAGTCCATACGTATCTTTGATAATACGAAAATTCTGATCTACAACAAGTAACCTCCCGTCGTAGATCGTAGAAAGCTGTGACAATTCTGCATTGATGATTTCCGAAGAATTATCCTGTAGATAATGATAGGCTATCAGATGATTGGCAACGATACGCATCTGATTTACGACTTCTCTGGTACGCGTATTAATGTTTTCCTCTTCATAATGATTAAGGATACCGCGCCACATCATTGCGCTGCCAAACAAACCTGTTAAAATGATAATAAGAAATATACGAAGTTTAAAACTTCGGATAAAAGTGAGTTTACCCCTTATAATAGTATCCAACCCCCCACTTTGTCTGAACGAACTTCGGTTCGCTTGGATTGTCCTCTATCTTTTCCCTCAGACGCCGCACATGAACATCCACCGTCCGCACATCTCCAGGATAATCAGCACCCCAGACAAGTTTCAGCAGACTGTCTCTGTTATATACTTTACCCGGATTGGTTACAAAGAGTTCTAATAGTTCAAATTCCCTGGTGGTCAGATTGATCTCCTTTTGCCCGATCGTCAGACGGCGGTTATCCAGATCAATCATCAATTCTCCCTTTTCAATAATATTAGAAACCGGCTTTGCATTTTTGCGTGCCGCGCTTTCATATCTTCTGATGATTCCCTTGATACGGGCCTTGACCTCCAGGATATTAAATGGCTTTGTAATATAATCATCAGCGCCATTTTCCAATCCCATGATCTTATCCATGTCATCTCCCTTTGCCGTCAGCATCACAATCGGCACATCAGAGAATTCCCTGACCTGCTGGCATACCTCCGTACCGGAAAGCTTTGGAAGCATCAAATCCAATAAAACCAGACTGTACTGATTTGTTCTGATCTTCTCTAAAGCCTCCTCTCCATCATAAGCCACATCTACCTGCATCTCATCCTGTTCCAGACTATACCGGATCCCTTTTACAATCAACTTCTCGTCGTCTACGACCAATATCCTCTTACTCATCTCTATGTGAACCAATCCTTATTTTTTATCGCACTATAATATAATTCTCAATCTTCTCATATATGGCGCCCTTGATCCCTGTCACCTGCATAATGTCTTCTTTACATGCAAATGCGCCATGCTTCTCACGATATGTAATAATCGCATCTGCTCTGGTCTGCCCGATTCCGGGAAGGTTCATCAACTCTGCTGCGGTCGCAAGATTGATATCCAAAAGCCCCTGACTGTCATAAGAAGACGGGTTCTCCTGCATTGTTTCCGGCAGATCCCCGGAAAGCGCCTCATCCTCCGTCGGAATCTGATACTGCATGCCGTCACTCACGATCACTGCAAGATTACAATAGTCCTGACAAGCCTCCGGCAAAAATCCCCCTGCTGCCTCTACTGCCTCATAAAGTCTGCTGCCTGCCGACAGGGCATAAACGCCCGGCGACCAGACTGCACCGCAGATATGGACATAAATCTTCTCCTGCTGCCCGGCGGCATTTTTCCCTATATCATCACTACTGTCTCCAGACTCTGCAACCGGCTGTTCCTGCACCGCCTGTCCGGAAACTGCATCCTGAAGCACTGCCTGTGGCGACGGTGCGGCGCATGATGATAAAAAAGCCGTCAATATCAAGGCTGTCAACGCCATAATCATATATTTGTTTTGCATAAAATCTCCTTTCCGGTGTACCTGACACCTGCAAGGAGACCTTTCAGACTAATTTTATTCTATGCCATATTGCACAGAAATACAAGAGTGATTTTGTTAAGATTTCATTAAATATTTGATCTTTTGAGATATGAGAAAATTTTTTAATCCCACTTAAATAACACGCATCCCACGATCGCTATGATGATCCCGATGACCTTACGAAGCTCCAACGGCTGCTTCTCCACCTGGAATATCCCAAGCAGTTCGATGATATAGGCGACCAGAAGCTGCGATATGACGATGATCATGACTGCCCTTGCCGGCCCCAGTGCATCCATACTCTTGATTACCGTAATCGTAATAAAAGCACCGATGGCTCCGCCAAGAAGCATATATTTGGGCTGCACCTTGACCACATCGCTCAAGGGACCGCGCTCCATAAAAAGCCATGCCGCCAGACATACAACAAGCGCGGAAGCCTGTACATAAGCTGCCGCCGCCCAGATACCGGAGGCCTTCGTCACCTGCGTATTAAAGATACCCTGCACACTCATCAGGGCTCCAGACAAGATTGCAATCAAAATCCCCCACATAATATTAACCCTTTCTCATTAACGCGTTTACTGCGCCGGATTTGCGCTGTGAAGCATGATTTCACAGCAAATCAATACTTCTTTAGATAAGTATTGCCTCTTTTTCCTTCTTTCATACTCCTTTCATAATTGCAAAACAGGATCATACCACATCTCTCCTTTCAGAATTGTATATCATCCCAAAATAGATTATAATGACACTGATAAACTGGGCAGGAAGTTATAAGAAAGAGGTGGTTAGATTGAAAAATAAGATTGATATCTTATTTTTCAATCTAACATGGAG
>CAMWHY010000090.1 GCA_947174185.1 uncultured Lachnospiraceae bacterium
AGTTATTTCAATAAGATTCTTTTAGATTCATTAATATTAAAGAAATTACGATAAGAAAATAAGAAATGGTCAATTTAAATAAAATTTAAGCTAGGCAGAAACCGATTTTAATAGTACAATAGATTATGCATAAAAAAGAAAGAGGTATCATGCTATGAGGACAAAGGTATTTATAGACGGAAGCGAAGGAACGACAGGGCTTCGCATTTATGAGAGATTTGCAGGACGGGAGGATATTGAATTGCTTCCCATTGCTTCAGAATTGCGTAAGGACGTTAATGAAAGGAAGCGGCTGATCAATCAGTCGGATATTACATTCTTATGTCTTCCGGATGCTGCGGCAAGGGAATCTGTAAGTCTTTTGGAAAATGAACATGTGAAGATCATCGATACTTCCACAGCGCACAGGACAGAGCCCGGCTGGGCATATGGATTCCCGGAGCTTTCTAAAGAACACAGGGAAGCAGTCAGGACAGGCAATCGGATTGCCGTGCCGGGATGTTATGCCTCGGGATTTATAGCCCTTGTATATCCGTTGGTGGCGGGCGGCATCCTTCCGAAGGATTATCCGGTGAGCAGCTTTGCACTTTCCGGATATAGTGGGGCGGGAAAAAAGACGATCGCAGTGTATGAAGGGAAAGACAGACCGAAGGACTTGGAGTCCGGCAGGGAGTATGCGCTGACGCAGCAGCATAAACATCTGAAGGAGATGCAGAAGATCACAGGGCTTACAAGGACGCCGCTGTTTTCCCCGATCATAGATGATTATTACAGCGGGATGGTGGTTTCTGTGCAGCTCTATGCAGATATGTTAAATGGAGCGCAGACGCTGGAGAAGCTGCTTTCTTATTATGCAGATTATTATCAGGGAGAGGCGTTTATCCAAGTGAGCGGACCGGAGGATGAGATTGCTGCTGGCGGTTTTCTGGCAGGCAATGCGCTGTCCGGCTGGGATGGGCTTAAGATCTATGTGACGGGCAATGAAGAACGTATCGTATTGTCCTCGCAGTTTGATAACCTTGGAAAAGGCGCTTCCGGGGCGGCGATCCAGTGTATGAATCTGGTGCTGGGCTGTGAAGAAACGAAAGGATTGAATCTCTAAATAAAAAGTAATCAAATTTTTCAAAAATTCCCATAAAAATAATTCCTTAAAAACGTATCTTTTATAACTGGGTTATTTAAGATTGCGGGAAAGGAAGTGATTTAAGTCATGGGAGGTCGTAAAAAGATAATTATCCTTGGGCTATTCGCCCTGTTGACCATTATTTTGCTGTTTCCCATTCCCCTGCACTTAAAGGATGGTGGAACCGTTGTGTATAAAGCTGTCCTCTACAGCGTGCATAAGGTTCATAGCATGGACCTGGTGGACTCTGAGCTGGTTTATCTCGAAGGAACGATTGTTGAAATCTTAGGGTTTGAAGTATTTAACAATGTTGAAACTCCGGAACCATCCCAGAAGACTAATCAGGATACTCAGGAATATCAGGAATATTTTCAGGAATCGTTTACGGTAGGCGGGATAGAGGTATCTGCCTCAGAAGCATATCAGACATTGACGGATACGGAACTGACGGATGCGGTAGAGAGACTTCTTGCAGATAAATACGGAGAGGAGTTCTGCTGCGAACAGTATATTTATTATGAAGAATTTTCGTTATTGATGGATCTGACCGCCTATCCGGCAGCGGATCCGGAGCTCCGGTTTGCGGTTGACGTGCGGGGTGCGGATCAATTGGAGCTATGGTGGGATAAATATTATAACGAACTTTATCGGGAAGATATCGACAGGTATATATATGAGGCGGTAGCGTCTGACGGGATCGATCAGGAGGAAATTTTTGTTAATCTCCATGGAATGATGACAACCGTGGGCGTTTCTGCAGAAACATTTTATCAGCAGGGAATGAATATTATGATCTGCATTCCGGAGCATCGGGTAGAAGAGGTTCAAGACAGCATACAGGATATCATAGAAGATATTTATGCCAATACACAGTCGGAACATTTATTTTGGATCTATCTTTGTACGGATGGGATCCATGGTTGGGAGGATTTCAGGTATGACGGGATATGGGAATCTTACAGAGTGGAATATACGGAGGAATATGATGGTGGCGTATGCTTGTGGGGAGAAAAGCAGCCGCATCTGGATGTATTCCTTGGCAGTACGCCGGGGCTGTTTTGCGAGCTCCCTATCCAAAACGATGAGACGACGGCAGCCTCACAGGGGGATTATCCAGCCATGGTGGTGGTGGATGGCGTCCTGTATAAGGATACGGGAAAGATCAGTACGGAGCTTCGTTGCGGGATGATGGACGGAGAGATCACAAGTACGGTGGATACGGTGCCTGTGGAAGATGATCAGTCCAATTTTGGCACAGGATATGGTTATCAGTATGGTATGAGTGGCATTGAGGTATCAATTGATGGGGAATGGCATATCTTTGAGCCATATACTGACGGAGAGTAAGCGGGAATGCATACATGGCGATAGTAATTAGGAAAAATTATAAAAATAAAATTAAGAAAAACTTACGGATAGGTCAAAACAGGTAGAAAAGGGAGGAAGGAAAGTGAAAAAGAGGATTGTTGGAACAATATTGGCTACAATGCTTGGCATGGCAATCTGTGCAGGCTGTGGCGGGAAGGAAGCGGCAGGCTGGATGGATGAGCCGGGGATTGAGAGCGGGCAGGATGTCGCAGGCAGTACAGACAGCGGAAGTGAGCAGGATGCCGGAGAAAGTACAGACAAAGGAAGTGCGGAAATGGCGGAATATGATGAAGAACAGATAAGAGATGGGTATATCGACTATTCAATCGAGCTGTTGAAGGAATCCGTGACAGATGGGACCAACAGTATGATCTCACCGCTGTCGGTGATGATGGCGATGGATATGGCGGCAGCAGGGGCGAAGGGCAGCACGCAGGATCAGATAACGCAGATGTTCTGCCCGGGCGCAAGCCAGGCGCAGATCGAGAGTTATTTAAACGACCTGATGGAGCGTTATCAAGCCAATGAAGATGTGGAACTTCATATTGCTAATTCCATCTGGATCAACGATGGGTATGCAGAAGAAATCAATACGGAATATCTGGACAGAGCCAATCAGGTCTTTGATGCGACAGCAAGGGTCCTTCCCTTTGATGCTGCGGCGGTGGAGGAGATCAACGGCTGGGTAGATGAAAATACGAACGGCATGATAGACCGTCTGTTAGACTCGCTTCAGCCGGGTACAGTGTTGTGCCTGCTCAATGCAACTGCTGTAGAAGCGCCTTGGGCGGAGCCTTATGAGGACGCACAGGTCTGGGAGGATGATTTTACCGATGCAGCGGGGCAGACACAGTCCGTAGAGATGATGCACGGTACGGAGGAAGATTATTTTGAGACGGAGGATGCCGTAGGCTTCCTGAAATATTACGAGGGTGGCGAGTATGGCTTCCTGGCGATCCTGCCAAAGGAAGGAGTGACGGTTGAGGAATATCTTGCCGGTATGACGGGAGAAAGTTACCGGGAGTTTTATAATACCAGAACAGGAGCATATAAGGTCCATACCATGATGCCTAAATTCACATATGAATATGAACTGACCATGAACGACGTATTGTATGCGCTTGGAGTGAAGGATGCGTTTAATGGCGATCTGGCTGATTTTTCCGGTATTGCAAGTCCCGCGGGCGACCTGTATATTGATCTGGTGATGCATAAAACATTTATTGAAGTGGGACAGTACGAAACAAGAGCGGCGGCTGTTACCGGGGTAATGATGCAAAACCTTGCCATGCCCATAGAAGAGGAATACAGGGAGGTCTATTTAGACAGGCCATTCATTTATGCCATCATTGATATGGAGAATGGCACTCCGATTTTTATCGGGACGTTGCAGAGTGTGCAGTAGATCGTGAATGAAATATTTTTCAATTGGCAATTTGAGGCTCTGACAAGGAGGATGATTATGAAAAAGTATATTTTATCGGCAATGATTGCAGCATTAATGATCGGAGTTGTGGGATGCGGGGAGAAAGCTTCCGCTTTGGGAAATGTGGAAATTCCGCAACAGGAAATCGATCCGGCAGTGGAGGAGCAGTTGCGGGATGAAATTGACCAAAGTCTGGAAGATTATGACGTTGAGGAGATGCGGGAGGGATATCTGGATTATTCCATGAGATTGTTTGCCGGATCGGTGGAAGAAGGGACGAACAGCATGATCTCTCCGGTGTCGGTGATGATGGCACTGGACATGGCGGCAGCCGGAGCCAATGGGGAAACGCAGTCGCAGATTACGAATTTATTTTGTGAGGGGGCAAGTCAGGAACAGGTAGAACATTTCTGCCGTGATCTTCTTGACAGGTATGAGTCAAGTCAGGACGTGGAGCTGCATCTTGCCAATTCCATCTGGATCAGGGATACGTATGTGGATCATATTAACGAGGATTATCTGGTGCGGACGGATCATATTTTTGATGCGGATGCAATGGTAGCACCGTTTGACCAGACAACGGTTGATGCGATCAATCAGTGGTGCGGTGACAATACAGATGGGATGATCGATCATCTGTTAGATGAGATCAAGCCGGATATGGAGCTGATCTTGCTGAATGCAACGGCTTTGGATGCGCCTTGGGCGGAACCATATGAGGATTATCAGGTGAGGGAGGAGACGTTTATCAATGCGGACGGTGCGGCAGAAGATGTAAAGATGTTAAACGGTATGGAGAGTACTTATTTTAAGACAGAGGATGCCATAGGTTTTATGAAATATTATGAAGGCGGAGAATATGCGTTCCTTGCTATTCTTCCAGAGGAAAGCATGACAGTAGATCAGTATGTGCAGAGTCTTACCGGTGAAAAATACCTGGAATTCTGGAATAGCCGGACAGAAGAGTATGAAGTACAGACAAAAATGCCGGAATTTACTTATGAATATGAGCTGGTAATGAATGATGTCTTAAACGATATGGGAATGATTCAGGCGTTTGATGAGAAGAATGCTGATTTTACGGGAATCACTGCTGCACCTGAGCTGTTTATTAGCACGGTATTGCATAAAACGTTTATTGAGGTGGGGCAGTATAGAACTCATGCAGCGGCTGTTACTGCGGTGATATTGGAAAATAAGGATGCGGTAATACCTTCAGAGAGGAAACAGGTCTATCTGGATCGTCCGTTTGTGTATGCCATTGTAGAAGTAGATACCGGCATGCCGTTGTTTATCGGGACGTTGCAGAGTGCACAGTAAACTGGGGTGTTTGTGCCTGCGGCATAGCACTAATGTGCATTAAAATTCTCAAGTTACAGAAAGGTAGGGTTAATATTATGAAAAAGTGTATTTTATCGGCAATAATTGCGGCATTAATGATCGGAGCTGCGGGATGCGGAGAGAAGGCTTCCGATTCGGTAAATGTGGAAATTCCAGAACAGAAAGTTGATCCGGCGGTGGAGGAGCAACTGTGGGAAGAGATCAACAAAAATATGGAAGATTATGACAAAGAACAGATGCAGGAGGGATATCTGGATTATTCCATGAGATTGTTTGCCGGATCGGTGGAAGAAGGGACGAACAGCATGATTTCTCCGGTGTCGGTGATGATGGCGCTGGATATGGCGGCAGCCGGAGCCAATGGGGAAACGCAGGAACAGATTACGGATTTATTCTGCGAGGGCGCAAGTCAGGAACAGGTGGAACATTTTTGCCGTGATCTTCTTGACAGGTATGAGTCAAGTCAGGACGTGGAACTGCATCTGGCTAATTCCATCTGGATCAGGGATACGGCTGCGAATCAGATGAAAGAAGATTATCTGGTGCGGACAGATCGTATTTTTGACGCGGAGGCAGTAATTGCGCCGTTTGATCAGACAACGGTTGATGCGGTCAATCAGTGGTGCGATGACAATACAGACGGGATGATCGATCATCTGTTAGATGAGATTGATCCGTATGCACAGCTGATCCTGATGAATGCCACGGCTTTGGATGCACCGTGGGCTGACCCATATGAGGATCATCAGGTGAGAGAGGACACATTTACCAATGCAGGCGGTGATACAGAAGATGTGAAGATGTTAAACAGTACGGAAGATACCTATTTTGAGACAGAGGACGCCGTCGGGTTTATGAAGTATTATGAAGGATATGAATATGCTTTTCTTGCCATCCTTCCTGATGAGAATGTGACAGCGGATGAATATGTGCAGAGTCTTACCGGTGAGAAATATCGGGAGTTCTGGAACAGTCGGACGACTGCTTATGAAGTATGGACAAAGCTGCCGGAATTTACTTATGAGTATGAGCTGAAAATGAATGATGTCTTAGGCGATATGGGAATGATTCAGGCGTTTAAGGAGGATGCTGATTTTACGGGGATTGCTGAGTTTTTAGATGGGAATTTGTATATTGACACAGTACTGCATAAAACATTTATTGAGGTTGGGCAGTATAGAACCCGCGCGGCTGCGGTTACAGCAGTTATCATGGAGGCTGGCTGTGCAATGCCGGAACCGGTTGAGATCAAGGAAGTCTATCTGGATCGACCGTTTGTGTATGCCATTGTAGAAGTAGATACCGGTATGCCCCTGTTTATCGGGACGTTGCAGAGCGCGCAGTAAATCTGCGGCAGCTACATTGTAACTGCATGGGTCAAGAAAACTTCTAATCGCGTGAAAACCGCATAGAATGTAATAATTACATTTTGTGCGGTTTTTTTATGCTTGAAATATTATCAAAGATATCCGGTATTCTGGTTCCGGTGATCATATTTGCAGTGGTGGCATACGGCATCTCCAAGGGACAGCCGGTATATGATGATTTTGTGGAAGGGGCAATGGAAGGCGTCAAAACGGTTGTTAAGATCATGCCGACCTTAGTTGGTCTGATGGTGGCTGTGGGAGTGCTTCGGGCGTCGGGATTTTTAGATTTTCTTGGCTTGGCATGTTCTAAACTGTTAGGAAGTATCGGATTTCCGGCAGAGGCGGTTCCTGTTACGATCGTCAAGATGTTTTCTTCCTCTGCGGCCACCGGGCTTGCTCTGGATGTATTTAAGGAGCACGGAACCGACTCTTTTCTTGGAAAATTTGTCAGTATTTCCATGAGTTCCACGGAAACGATCTTTTATACGATGTCGGTATATTTTATGACTGTAAAAGTTTCCAAGACCAGATATACGCTGGCAGGAGCATTGATTGCAACCTTGGCGGGGCTTGTAGCAAGCTATCTTCTTGCAGGACTGTAGAGCCAAGCGAACAAATTTGCTTTAAGCAAGGCATTTTTCATCCGGATTTGAGATTCCGAAAAAATGGGTATTCGGTTATTTTTAGAAATTCTTACGAACCCCTTTTACGAATGAAAAAAGTGTGGTAAAATAATCTCTAAACGTGAATGCCATGAGCGAATTTATAAAGCTGAAAGAAAGGTTTCGTGAAGGTTATGAAGAATGCAATAAAAAGTCTGGTAAAATATTTTATGATGACCGCGGTTGTTTTGATGCTTGGATTTGGTGGATTAAGCATGGTATCGGGACAGGCTGTTGTCATGGCGGCAGAGAGTCCGCAGACGGCGAGGGAAACAGCAGAGGTCCCTTCCACTGCAGAGGATGATGAGAATGCTGTTTTGTTTCTTGTTCTTGGCGGAGGACTGATCATCATCCTTTCCGTTGTGATCAGTGTGGTATCTTCCGTTGTAAGTTCCGTTGCAGCTGCAGTAGATGACGAAGAATAAAACGTATACGTGAGGTTTGAGAGAGAAGGAAGACGACCCTGTCCGGACTTAAAAGTCATGGGCGAAGGGTCTTTTTCTAATTTATACATATCCGAAATGGCGGAGTAGGAAGAGCCAGAAAGTCATAGTGACAGAGCTTAGGAAGGTTGTGGTGACGATGACGCTGGAGGTCAGGACGCCTTCATGGTGCATGTTTTTAGCCATGATATGGCTGCTGACGGTGGTTGGTGCGCCGAGCATAACAAGCAGCGCTACTAACTGCTCTTCTCGAAAGCCCAGTGCAACGGCAGGCATTAAGAAGAGCGCCGGCTGTACGATGAGACGCAGGAAGGAAGCGGCAAGTGTGGGTTTGATCTTGGCAAGCGCTTTTTTTCCTTCAAAACCGGCGCCCAGAGTAAGCAGCGCCAGAGGAGTTGCCAATTGTGCGATCATGCGAAAGGATTTTTCGACGACATATGGCAGCCGGATTCGAAGCAGAGAGAAAAACAGTCCCAGAAAGATGCTGATGATAATGGGATTGGTCAGGATGCCAAGAAAGGTCTTTTTCAACTGGGCTTTGTTCAGTCCCTGCATATCGGGCGCAGTAAAGGATAGGACGATGACTGCCATAATATTATATAAAGGTACGGTTCCTAAGATCATCAGAGGTCCGATGACGGAGGTGCCGTAGATATTCTCGATAAAGGCGATGCCAAGGACTGCCGCGCTGCCCCGGTAAGACGCCTGGACAAATTCTCCGAGGATGGACCCGGAAGACTGATGTCCGGCAGAATGACTGGCAATCATATGAAATATCAGTCCTGCACCGGCCCAGATAGCGAGGATGCAGAATAATGTGACAAAAAAACAGTAAAGGACGTAGGAAGTATCCCATACGCTGTAAAAATCTGCCGTAGAAATATCTATAAACAGCAAGATGGGCAGAGTCAGCGTATAATTAAACTGATTTAATGACTTTACAAAGTCAGGTGTCACCAGTTTTGTGTGTTTTAAGCCGTAACCGATAAGCATGACGAGAAAGATCGGGATTGTGGCGTTTAAACTGAATATCAGGCTGTCCATGGTATGTTTCTCCTTTAGAATGTTAGGAAAATCTGATTGAATCAGTGTTTCCTTAGGGATATTTACCGGGAATCAGTATAGCACAGAATTGGGAGAAATCAAGATATAAAAAGTGTTAAAAGAGAGATATTGTGGAGATTTTTCTGAAAATAGAAATGTTAATGTGCAGAATCATCGGATTTGTTACGGTAGCTCGTATGCTATACTTATTATGGAATATAGTAACCTGAAAGAATAATTTAAGAAACTCGAAACGGGCTGGTGACAAGTATAGAAACGCTTTATGAGAGGGAAGGATTATGATCTGTATTTTTAAATGTCCGGGCTGCAACGGCAATATGACATTTGATATCGAGAAGCAGATGCTTGTATGTCAGTCATGCGGAACGGAGATCGACGCAGAGGATTATGATGAGAAGCAGATCGTCTTTGAAGGTGGACAGGAATATGGCGAAGATATTATCAGCTACCGGTGTCCAACCTGCTCAGCGGAGGTGGAGGTGGACAGCTCGCAGGCAACCTGTACCTGTAGTTACTGCGGAATAGAAATGGCGGTATTTGCCGGAGAGAACGGCAGAATGGCGCCGGAGAAGATCATCCCGTTTGAGCTTGATCAGGGGGCAGCGGAGGTGGCGTTCTGCAAATGGTGGCTGGATCACGATACGATGCCTAAATTCAACAGAAAGCAAATGAAATTCGCGATACGACCGATGTATCTTCCGGTCTGGCTGGTAAATGCCAATACAAAGACAGATATGAGCGCTGTTGTTAAGAGAGAAGAAACGATTGGCGGTACATATTCCTACAGTAGGACGCAGAGCCATCAATGGGGTATGAATCAGGATAACCTGACATTCTCTGACAGGGATAAAAGAACAAGAAACTATCTGATCCGGAAATCCCTTTATACTAAGTTCTTTAAAGTGCCGAGCAATGCGTCATATCATTTTTCCAGCACGCGGTTTTTTGGCATTGAGCCGTATAACTATATGAAGTTGGAGGATTTTGCACCCGGTTATATTTCGGGACTGCCGGCGGAGCATTATTCCATAGAAGCAAGCGACGTGATCCCCCGGGCGTTGAACCGCATCAAAGGATTTGGGGTAGAACAGTGTAAAACTTATATTCTTGGCAGCCATACGGGAGAGTCTGAAATCGTGGAGGAGGCTGGCTGCATCCAGTCGATAGAATTAAAACAGATCATTTATGCTATGGTTCCGGTATGGATCTGTTCTTATACGTTTATGGGAAAGAAGCATATGGTTTATGTCAATGGGCAGACAGGAAAGGCAGACGGTGAAGTCGTATCTTCCAGGGAACGATTGAAGTCATATGCAGTTACCTTATTCCTTTCTACGTATTTTGAATATTTTGCATTACTGCTTTTTATGTTATCAATGCATGGATTGAAACCTGGAGAAGTCGTTGAAATATGGGTCATATTTTTTGCTTTCTTTGTCGGATCACTTACAGGTAATCTTCCCAAAAAGCTGACAAGGAAACGTAATGGAAAGAAAGAAACCGTAGAATTGTATGCGGATATAGAGTATGTCAAAAAGGATTTTGTCAAACCAATATATATTGCGATCAGAAGAATGATTATTGGAATTCTGTTTCTGCCAATCGCCTTGGCGTACAGCAGTTCTTCAAGACTGTCAGCTTCTTCGTCGCATATGCTGGAATCTGTACTGTTCGCATTCGTTCTGTCAGCTGTATGGACGGCGCTCTTTCTGGGGATTCATGTGAAGAAAGAAAAAGAGCAGAAGCCAGCGGAGTACAATGATTATCTTAATATGTCTATTACGGATATATTGGAATCGTCAGAGCATGTATATTAAAATATTGCGCAAATAAAGGTGAGAGTAAATATGGTTTGTATCTTTAAGTGTCCGACCTGTGGTGCTGAGATGCTGACCGAGACAGAGCAGGCGACCTGTACCTGCAGCTATTGTGGTACGGGAATGGCTGTGTTTGGCAGTGGAGAAGGTAAAGTGTCGCCGGAGAAGATCATACCGTTTACCATTTCCAAGGCTCAGGCGGAAACGTTTTTCAAGAAGTGGTGGATGGAACATGACCGGCGGAACAAATATAGATCAAAGAAAGGCGGGAGACGATATGATTTGTATTTTTAAATGTCCAGGTTGTGCCAGCAATATGAGATTTAATGAACAAAAACAGAAAATGGAATGTCCTACCTGCGGGGTTGACGTATCGGTAGAAGATTACGACGCAAAGGAGATCGAGTTAGACGGCGGACAAAAGTGCGGTGATGATACAAGCATTTACCGCTGTCCAAGCTGTGGAGCTGAAATGCTTACGGAGAATCTTCAGGTAACCTACAGTTGCAGATGGTGCGGAACAGAAATGGCTGTATTCGGAAATATGGAGAATAAAATACGCCCTGAGAAAGTAATTCCGTTTTCCATAAGTAAAGAACAGGCCATTAATCATTTTAATCAATGATGGATGGAGCATGATATCATGCCGGAATACGATCAGGTAAAAATGAAGTTTGATATTCATCCGCTATATCTTCCTGTCTGGCTGTCTGACACCAATGTACAGACGGATATCACCGCTGTGGTCAGAACTGAGGAAACGGAAGGAGAGATGTATTCCCAAAATAGGGGGAATAAAAAGAAATACTATTTGATCCGGAAAGCCATATCATCAATTTTCAGCAGGGTTCCATCGATTGCTTCTTACAATTTTTCGAGTACGCGGTTTCAGGGAATCGAACCGTATGATTATAATAAGCTGCAGGATTTTACGCCTGCGTATCTCTCCGGATTTCCTGCGGAGCAGTATTCCATTGAAGCACAGGATATCATTCCCAAAATGATCAAACGAGTACGCGATTTTGGAAAGGAACAGTGCAGGATACATATTTGTACAAATACGCACGGATATTCCGAAATTGAGACGGAGCAAACGTCGGAAGGTGCGACGGAATTAAAAGAAATCTGCTATGCGCTTGTTCCAGTGTGGGTGTGTTCTTATACTTATAAAAATAAAAAGCGGATGGTCTATGTGAACGGACAGACTGGGAAAACTGACGGAGAAGTCGTGATTGAAGAACAGAGAAATACCCGTGATTTTTTGGTTTTGTTTTTGGCAAATATCTGGGAATGCCTTGGATTGCTGACAATGGCCAGCGTGTTTATGCACCGTAGGCGTTTTAGTAGACGGGGTTCTGTTTCTCTGCTTACCTATGTGATGATACTGGGATTACTGCATATTCTCACCGGCGAAGGCTCATTATTTAGGAAGAAAAACAGATATACGGATACTACTGCCAATATTTCATGGAAGAATGGAAGTGTCGTTAAATATCTGCAGGGACCGGAAAAAATAGTTCCAATAAAATTTATTTTAGGAACCATCTTTTTCGTGATCGGCTTCGGCGGATATGGGATTTTAGGCAGAACTTTACAGGGTTATCAGTTGTCCCAGATGTTTCCTATTCTGGTAATTGTCAGTATTATCATTGCTATTGTCGGAACATGGATTTATTTTAATAAATATGTCAAAGATCAGAAGCGGCAGGATACGGCAGAATATACGGATTATTTGCAGGCGGATAGAACCATTATTATGGAATCGTCGGAGCAGCCATGGGCAAAATTATAAAATAATGTAAAAT
>CAMWHY010000091.1 GCA_947174185.1 uncultured Lachnospiraceae bacterium
CCGTATCGCCGACGGCAGTATCTTTGACATTCTTGATCGATGCTGTAATATAACCGACCATTCCCGCTGAAAGCTCTTCACAGGGAATAAACTGTCCCGCACCAAAATAGCCGACCTCAACCACATCAAAAGATGCGCCGGTTGCCATCATCTTCATTCTGGTGCCTTTTTTGATACATCCCTCCATGATCCTGACAAAGACGATGACGCCCTTATACGGATCATATAAGGAATCAAAAATCAAAGCCTGCAGGGGTGCGTCCATACTGCCCTTTGGCGCAGGAATCTTCGTTACAATGCTTTCCAGAACATCCTCTATCCCAATCCCATTCTTCGCAGAGATCAACGGACATCCTTCCGCTTCGATGCCGATCACATCTTCAATCTCCTCAACTACTCTCTGGGGTTCCGCACTGGGAAGGTCGATCTTATTAATAACGGGAAAAACCTCCAAATCATGATCTAAAGCCATATAGACATTCGCCAGCGTCTGCGCCTCAATTCCCTGCGCCGCATCCACAACGAGAATCGCCCCGTCACAGGCTGCCAACGCACGGCTGACCTCGTAATTAAAGTCCACATGTCCCGGCGTATCAATTAGATTTAGAGTATATTCTTCCCCATCCTTTGCCTTATAGATGGTCCGGACTGCCTGCGCCTTGATCGTGATCCCGCGCTCCCGCTCCAGATCCATATTATCCAAAACCTGTTCCTGCATCTCCCGCTGTGTCAAAAGTCCTGTCTTCTCGATGATCCGGTCAGCCAGCGTTGACTTGCCATGATCGATATGGGCAATGATGCAAAAATTTCTGATATGTTCCTGCATGATGTCTCCATGCTCCTTTCTATCGTTACCTTTCCTTTACTTTCTTTGTATCATAAAGATCCAAAACAATCAATATCATCAAGAAAATCAAACCACAAAGAGACAGCCATTTCCCCTGCAAGGAATAGGGCGCCGTAAAACGCAGCTCGACCTCATGCTCTCCCGGTTCCAGCCTAAGACCGATAAAGCCGCCCTCCAGCAGAGGAACAATCTCCTGCTCCTCCCCGTCAACGAAAGCCTTCCAGCCTTCTTCGTAGGGAAATGAAGTAAATAGCACCGACTTTTCTTCGGAAGCTTCCACCTTTCCCCTGACATACCCATCTTCCATGATCTCTATCTGCATACCAGCTTTTGCAAGTTCTTCATGATATACCGACAGTCCATCCTCATGATAAAAAGCAAAATATGCATTTGTCAAAGTAAAAATATCGATTATACTTTTATCCGGGAAAATAATATAGATAACGTAATCCTCTCCTTCCTGTACCATCGGCACAGTCTGTGGTCGGCAAAGTAAGCTGTATTCTATCTGGAGGATTTCAACCCTGGGAGTCCTACTGATCCACGGTACATTGCCAATATTTCTATCAAGGTCAGAGAAAAAGCAGGCATACGGTCTTACTCCCTCCTGATATGGTATCGTAAATTTCAGATACGCCTCACCTGCTTCTACGTCCGCCCCACTGATGCCTACGCCCTGCTCCGTCTGTGTAAGGTTCACATTTTGGGGATATAGGCTGACCCCTCCTTCATAAATTTCGATACACAGAGTATCTTCTCCCGTCATACAGTCCAACAGCCTCTGCTGATTCTCGAACACATTCTCCGTAAAAGTATAAGATAATATTTCTTCCCGTACCATATATCCCAACGGAAGTGAATAAGGATTCTTTATGATCTCATATTCTCTTTCCAACGTATCCCATGGAGAACGGACGGTATATTTCATACCAAAGATCATCTTCATGGCTTCGGTCTGGCGAAAATCGGAAATCCGAAAATCGCTTCTGTCATATCCCAGCCGTTCCATGGCATGGGCGGACGCTTCGTTGACCGCAGAAGAAAAATAGGAAATCCCATAATAATCATATGCCGTCTGCATATTATAATTATGTCTATCCGGATAATCGATCCGGTAAATACCATCATCCCCGATTTTGATCTGGGCTATGGCATCTTTAGCAATCTGATCCTTGGCCTCGTAAAATGCCCTTCCATAATATCCATTTCCAACCATCAGATAATATCCATTGGCAACCGTCTCTATCATCATAAGCACAATCGCAAATAATATCAGCCCTCTCCTACTCTGATCCTTTCGGTATCGGTAAAGCAGCCATATCCATAAGAGCATCAAAACGGCAATCAGTCCCATTATCTTAAAGGAAGTATCAAGTCGTGCTCCTGTCTGTAATACACTGTCAAGCATCGGCGCCGCAAGATAAAGAGCGAGTACCGCCGCAAGGAAAATAACTACGGGTTTGAGTTTTATCTTATGCAGGCAGGATAACTGTCTTACTGCCGCAGACGCCGTCACAAATGACAGCACATAGGCAAAACGGACAGTATATCCATTCGGTGCGTTAAACATATGCAAAAACATATAAACAGGCTTCGCCATCATGCTAATAACCAATATAAGAACTACCGCCGCCACACAGATCCTTTCCCGTTTTGCAATCCCGCGGTTGGTCAGGTAAAGAAACAGCAAAATCAAAGTCAACAATCCGCAATACAGATAAGGAAACGGTGTATCAAAAACGTATTCTCTTCCCGGGAGAAAGCACGGAAGGATATCCCAAAATGGGAGCGATATAAACGCTGCATTAGCCCCCTCCCCCGCTTCACTATTTAACGCAACTGCATAATATGCCGCCGGCAAAAGCACACATGCCGAAAGCAATACTGCCGTAACCACGCATCCGGCATAGCGAAGCAGTATCTTCAGTCTATCCCCGGCTGTATATTGCCGCTGCACAAAAATACATAAACAAAGATATCCTAAAGAACTGATACCGACGATAAAGCCCCCATAAAAGCAAGAAAGGAACGATAATGCATAGACCAGCGCAAGTCCTGCTTTTTTACCCGTATCCAAAAAATATTTTACAAAAATCAAAACCAATGGCAGAAAATAAAGCCCCTCCGCAATACTGTTCATCATCATGACGGCAAAATAGAAGCTGCCAAGTCCATAAGCGATAGATACCGCAATGACCAGCTTACTCTCCTGCCGGAGATTATATCTTCCGTATGCGCAGAAAAATGCCGCCGCCAGAGCAGGTTTTAAGACCAGGATTACCAATGTCGCAATCTCTATATCCTCTATGAGCAAATAGAAAATATTCAATGGACTCGTTGCAACAAAGGCAAAAAGCAACGCCATATTTCCGCCCATGCCAACATTCCATGAATAGAAGAAATTACTGCCCTCCCGCAGTTTCTCCATAACCAGCCTTCCCAAAACAGCGTATTGATAATATAGATCAGCCGGAAATATCACCCTGTCCTGTCCAGGTAAAATCCCAACCCAAAAAAATATGACCATCATCGCCAGTACTGCAAGTCCAAAAGTAATCAGACTGTCTATCCATATATTTTTTTTATTCATGGCATCCCTGTCCCTTTCCTTTCCAGCCTTTTCTATCCATACCAAACAAAAGTATCCATAAGATGGCGCCGCAGACGGACAATAGAGCCCCCATCTTCCTGCCCCTCGGTGTATAGCGTAATATCAGTTCATGCTTTCCCGGCAAAAGCCTTGCACCCAAAAAGGAACCATCCAGCAGTCCAAGCAACTCCTGCGTCCTGCCGTCCACCATTAACTCCCATCCCTTATCATAGGGGATCGAAAGGAACAGTATCTCCTTATCCTCCGGAACCTCAATCCATGCCCTGACATATCCATCGGAAAATTCCCCGATCTCCCACTGGTTCCCGCTTAAACTCTCATATGCGCGGTCCAGTTCCTCTTCCTCCTGATAATACAGGAACAGTTTCCGGTACGAAGATGTGATCCCCGCTTCATTATAATCAATCAGCCTTACGGCAAACTGATCCTCCCGCCGTTCCATCTCAATAACCGCCGGGGAATATAACAACCGGTCCGTCAGATAAGGGCAGCGGTAATTTCCCATGGAAAAAACATAAACGGCAAATTCCTTTTCCGTTAAGCTATGACCGGATAGCCCCTCTTCCTGTTCTTCTCCGGTCAGGGAAAAATAAGCGTATGCCTTTTCATACGATCCGGCAGGAACCGCATAATCAAGTACACCCATCTCTGCTCCCGTCTCCTTGGAAAAAGACACCCCATCGCCCTCTGCCTCCCATTCCATTCCGACAGACAATACCGTCGGCGCGTCCGCCTCCCGGTATACAGCGATCTCCTCTCCCGTCATCGCCGACAAAAGCAGGTTCTGATTTTGAAAGACGTCTCTTGTATATGGCTCAACCGTCAGGACATCCTCACTAACCATATATCCCATTTCCAGCGTATGCGCCATCTTCCAAATCCCCGGTATCTGCTGATCCACATAATATTTTACGCCGAAAAGCATATCTGTCACATCATTGGCGCCTGCCTGGGAAAATCCCCAGCCCACAGCATCACCCATGTGGACCATGAAGGTATCAAGAGCCGTATTTCTTGCCGATGCATATACCGGCACACCCATGTAACCAAGCAGCGCCTGCTGGTTATGAGACATATTATCACTGAATTCTACCCTGTATATTCCCGGATCCTCCTGTTTCAGATTCTCCAACGCTCCCTCTGCCCCTGTCTGCCAGCTTCGGTATGCTTCTTCCGATATCACCGGCAGCCTATCAATTGTCCAGTAAGCATTCAACCCGGTCTCCGCCATGATCAGCAGCATGGCAGCTAACACTTTAACGGATGCATCCAGCCGATCCGTAAGCGCCACATATAAACCTGCGCACCAGAGCAGAATCAATACAATATTCGCAATCGCAGCCGGAACAGTAATCACAAGATCTCCCGAGGCAAAGAATATCCGGTTTAGCAGGTAACCAGCAAAATAAAATACAACATCAACTGCAGCTACGATGACAACTTTCTTCAGGCTGATCTCTTTCAAAAAGGCGACCTGTCTACATGCCACCACCACCAGCAGCAGGACGGTAGCAAACGTATAACGCACCGTATAGCCATCCGGTCTATTGAACAGATGCAGCAGCTCATACACTGGCTGGATATAACTGATTAGAAGCAGCGCCAGCAGAATGACACCCGCCGTAACCCTTTCTTTTCTGGATATTTTATGATTTAGAAAATAAAATGGCAAAAGAAGAAGAACTGGCAGTCCGCAATACAGATACGGAAGATCCTGATTAAATGCAAAAGGACGTCCCAGATACATTGCGTGATAAAAATCTGACGGAAGAAGCTTCAAACCGCCGTAGCTGCCTTCAAACGCTCCCGGATTATCAAGATAATACATAATCGCAGGGCACAACGCCGCCATACTTAACAAAATCGCCGCAGCCACACCGGTCAGAAAGACAAGCAGCAGCTTTCCGTTTTTCTTGATCCATTCCTTTCCGTCCCGGTACCAGAGAAGCCCCACCAAATAGAAAAACGAAAAGAGTCCGATCAGATATCCATAATAAAAATGAATCACAAAGCATGCCGCATAGACCATCACAAGTCCGCTTACCTTCTTCGTATCAAGATAATGATGAATGGCAAGCAGCACTAAAGGAAACAGATACATGCAATCAGAAAAAACATAAAAGACGATCTGAAAAGAGCACATGGCATAGCAGATGGAAAAAAAGATGCATCTAAGTCCTTCCTCCTTTCTTCCCTTCTGCAAATACAGACAAAATGTCAACGCCGCCGTGGCTATCCGCAGCAAAACCACCAGTTCCGATGCCAGCAGATCATCCGATATCAATAAAAAGAGAAGATAAAAGGGGCTGTACGAATAAAATGCATACAAAAGGCTTGTTCCCTGCCCCAAAGATACATTCCATGAAAATCCCGAAAAATTGCCTTGTATCATCTCCTGCGCGCGCAATCTTGCAAAAGGAACATACTGTTCCAGAAAGTCGCCGAACAGCACCGTATATTTTCCATTGGAAAGCATCTGTGCCATAGAAAAGGACAGTGTCACCGTTAAAAACGTCAGAATAAACGCAATGACCGGATACCACCTTTGATCCAGTTTTTTAAAAAAAGAAATGACCCTCTCTGAATTCATGTTAAAATAAAACTTCTCCCACAACCCACTTACTGCGTTTTTGCCGCTTCTGTATTATAACAAATTTTTTCCGGCTTGAAAACAGAAATATAATTTACAGGGAAAGCACTCATAAGGTATAATAGGAAATATGGAGGCGCATCCCATGTCATCTGTGAAAGATTACTTAAAACGCATCATATATCTGGCGGCCGCCGCCCTGATTCTTGAACTGACGATAGGCAATCTCCCTCATTGGAAAACCTTGTCCTATACGCCAGTATCCGTTTCTTTAGGACTGCCGGAATCCTCTGGGAATATTTCTACGGTTCTCATCCCCGCCGATTCCCACTATCATAATATCGGCATAGACGCCTATGTGGAAAACGGTTCGGAAACATGGAATAACAGTATGGGGGAAAGTTATGCCGTAATCACTTCTCATGTGACGGACGTTACACTGAACGCGCTTGACGCCGAAGGTCGTCCCATCTGCACTGTTGCCGAACAACGCATCGGAAGCCGCCCCGGCACAAAGGAATATATTTTTTTTCATCTTCCTTCACATACGAAATATCTGAGTATTTCATTCCGCGGTGTCACCGGCACGGATATCCTATGCGATTCCATATGCTATGACGACAAGATCCCCCTGCGCCTGTCACCGCTTAGAATGTTGATTTTCTTTTTGATTCCTGCTTTTTTCACGCTATTCTGCGGCAAGTGCCGTCCTCTGGACAGGCCCCTTTTTCAGGATCTAAAACGCCGCCCGGCAACTGTTTCCATCACTGCGATCGGAACTGCACTGTTTCTTAACATCCTTCTAATCCTGCTTCTGATCACTGTCAATCCGGTTTATTTTCATGGAAACACCGGATTTGAGCCATATGTTCATCTCGCCCGCTCTTTGGCAAAGGGGCAGACTGCGGTCGATCTTGAAGTCTCCAAAGAACTTCTTACCATGAATAACCCTTACGACGCGGCGGCAAGGAGCGTTCACGGTGTAAGCTTTGCTCTTGATTATGCATATTATGAAGGGCATTATTATGTTTATTTTGGAATCGTTCCCTGCCTGCTGCTTTATCTGCCGTACTATCTGATTACCGGCATGGACCTTCCCAACTGGTGCGCCGTCGCTTTCTTTTCCGTACTTCTGGCGCTCGCCATTGCATATCTGCTGTATGCCCTGTGCAGACGTTACTTTCCATCCGTTACCCTGAAGCTTTTTCTACTGGAGTATGAACTTCTGCTGGCTGGCAGCATGCTGTTTTATGTACTTAGTGATTCCGGCTCTTACTGTATCCCTATGATTGCAGCGCTAACCTTTGTCATTTTGGGAATCTCCTGCTGGGTTCGTGCCGGCGATCCTTCCTGCGTGCGTTCCAATCGTTATATCGCAATTGGCTCCCTCATGATGGCGCTCTGCGCAGGCTGCCGTCCACAACTTACCTTATCCGCCATACTTGCATATCCGCTGTTAAGAAGTATCATGCTTCCCAGGGAAGCCGCTCTCCTGGGTAAAGAATTATCGCCACGTGCCGTTCGGTATCGCTGGCTTTGCTTTGCCCTTCCTTTTCTCATCACCGCCATACCTCTGATGTACTACAACTATATCCGGTTTGGCTCTGTTGCCGATTTTGGCGCCAGCTATAACCTGACTTCCACCAATATCCATGAGGTACTGTTTTCTTTTGAACGGATCCCTTACGGCATATTTTACTATTTACTAGAGGTTCCCCATTTATCCCCCGACTTTCCTTTTCTGGAAAGCGCCGGGACTTTTCTCAGATTTCCCGGCATCATGAATTTCAGAAACGGATATGGCGGATTGCTGCTCTGGAATCTTCCAATATGGTCCATATTCTTTTTTCACATCGCATCCAAAAAGACGGCAAAAGATCTTGTGCTGACACAGCGCCTTCTGTCCGTCTTAGGCATTCTATACTTAATATTTGTTACAGGGATGGGCGCAGGCGGTCTGATCTACCGGTATTGCATTGATTTTGCAATCTTCTTTTCCCTCTCCGCCACCCTGCTGCAGTTGTCCATACAAGAAAACACAACCTCCGAAAAAGCCCGCTCCTATCACTGCATCCTACTGTCGATCTGTCTGCTCATCGCCCTTTGTTTTCAGCTCGCATGTTATTTGAATGGCGATTTGTGGCCGCTTCGGGATGCAGATCCTGATCTGTATGACCGGCTTGCAGACACCCTTACATTCTGGCGATAACCATTACCTTCCGCTCAATACCCGGTCAAGCACATCCGCCAGAGGATGGCAGGCATTTCTGATCTCCTGTACCGTATTATTCTGCGCCCCCAGTTCGATCAGCAGATACTTCCCTGTAAGATGCATGTTGTACCGATATCCTTTCAGATAGATCCTTCTTGCCAGTCCCGGATAATATGTATTGACTGTCATCTGCATCTGGAAGGAAAATGCCAGATTTTCATTCAGATTTGGATTTGCAAGATAATCAATGTGCCCCAACTCATTCAGATAACTAAGTCCGTTAAAAAACATAAACTGCGCTGTTGGCTGTCCATTGACCTGCGTGACCAGCCTAGTTCCTTCCGCCATCTCATCACGGTGAAGGTCAATCACCACCTGTATACTGGGATATTCCTCCAGAAGTTTACGGATCTCCGGTTCCGCATAGGAATAGGCATAATTGTGCTGTTGCGTATCATAACTGGCAACATGATGAAGCACTTCATATCCATATTTTTCCTCCAGAATAGATGCAAGATACTCCCCTGCGCCGACGATGGTCGTTGAAGCGTCTCCTGGCACCGAATCCGCAAAGGCTTCCTGAGAATGCGTATGATAGATCAATATCTGCGGTCCATCTACCGTGGTATCAATGGTCATATCCTGGGAAAGCATAGATTCCCCATTGATCTGCTCCGCAGTCACACTGGTTGACGGATCTACAATATAAAAATTACGTACCAGAAAGGAATAATCCCTTAGGTCATTCAGGCTATAAAATACATTTCTTTCTGATGCCGGGACAAAATTTTCTATTGTAAATCCCCCGGCTGCTCCCGGCAGGATCTCCTGCAGCGGAACTGCATTATTGACCGAAAAACCGGCATCTCCACCAACCATAACACCAGAAGATGTCATAAGGGCGTCTGACGTCATGGACCCATTACCACCCATGGAGTCAACAGTTGACATCGCGCTGCCTTCATCGCTGCCCTCCCGGATCGCAAGCATCTCATAGCTTAAATACATATCTCCTTCTTCTGAACCCCGTATGTAATCATATAACGGACTTTGATAAAATGGAATGGAATAAAAAAATTCCTGCCAGGAAACCGTCGTCTCAGAATCTTCCAAGAATCCTGACACAGGACAGATAAATACCGTCATCATTTTTCCCAAATATCTGACGAAATCATAACTTTCTTCTCCCTTAGGCCGTCTTCCGGACTCGCCAATCAACACGGCAATCAGGAAGACTGCCACACAAAAAATACCCAGAAAAAACCGTATTCCCTTTTGTTTGTCCTGCCCATGATAAACCATAATTCAGTATATTGCCAAAAAGCATATTATATGACACTCTGGCCAAATGATACCTTAAGTTGTCTCATGCTCCATATCCAGGGCGATATTGATTGCTTCTGAAATTGTGTAGGAGAGTCTGGTAACGATAGAGTCAATATCTTTCCCTGTCACGTACATACTATTTAACTCACTCATGCCGTTGATCTTCCCTTCTTTGGTCAGCGTCACTGCATCATTGACGATCGTCGCCGCATCCACGACTGTGGGAACACCGATAGCGATCACGGGGATTCCCAGACTATCCTCCGTCAATGCATTGCGGTGATTTCCAACACCGGAGCCGGGCCAGATGCCGGTATCCGTAATTTGCACCGTCCGGTTTAGCCGTTTTGTGCTTCTTGCCGCAAGCGCATCTACAACGATCAGAAGATCAGGTTCCGTCTTCTCCACAATCCCCTTGACAATCTCCGCTGTCTCCATACCAGTTTTTGCCATGACCCCTGGCACGATCCCTGATACCATATGCATCTTATGTTTTTCATAAGCGGCCTTTCCATATTCCAGTATGATATGCCTTGTAATAAACAGGTGATCCACCACACAAGGACCCAGAGAATCTGCCGTCACGTCACGATTGCCCAGTCCCACGACCAAAACTGACTTTTCCTCATCAGGCTTTTCTATAATGGACAAAAGATGCTTTGCTATTTCCAGAGAAATCTCCCTGTGATAATCCTCATCCGGTTCCACCAGCCCCGGCGCTTCCAATGTAATATAATGCCCCATCGGCTTGCCCAGCTTTTTTTCGGCATTTTTGCTCTCGATCACAACGGTTGTTGTCTTAACGTCCGTCTCTTCATTATAGCTTTCCTGAATGCGGACGCCATTTAAGGAATGTTCCGGCATATTGATACATTCCTTTGCCTCCACAGCCAGATCTGTCCGCGCAATATAGCTTTCCACTGCTGCACCTCGTATCCTTAATGATATTCTCCGTATATTTATTATATTCGTAAACTTATTTTTTGCGAAAATTTTTAAATTATGTATTGACATATTTTACCCTGTAATTTACTATATAAAAGTATGTTTATACCAGAAACGTCCGTGTCCGACTCTGGCATAAATTATGGTTTAAAAGTTTCGTACTCTTACGACATATTCAAAAAAACAGGAGGTGCAAAGTCTTGGCTAATATTAAATCTGCAAAAAAGAGAATTCTTGTCAACAAGACAAAAGCAGACAGAAATAAGGCGATCAGATCCAGTGTAAAGACTGCTGTAAAAAAAGTATATGCAGCAATCGACGCTAACGATCAGGAAGCGGCAAAGAGTGCCTTGTTAAATGCAACAAGCACAATTGATAAAGCTACAAAGAAAGGCGTTTATCATAAAAATTATGCTTCCAGAAAGATCTCTCGTCTGAATCTGGCTGTCAACAAAATGGCTTAAATCTAAAAGTTCAGAATTAAAACACCCTCAAGTACCGTCATGCTTGAGGGTATTTAGATTGAAAAATCAAAGATTTTTCAATCGCAAATTTGTGCCTGCGGCAACATACAACAAAAAGCTTACGCTTTTCGTTGTCGAGAATTCGCAGGTTACGGAAAGGCATGGTTATTAGTGTGAGAAGAACTTCTAACTGCTCACAGATTTCTATCTAAGCCGCCAAAGGCGGGTATGCCGCCTTTGGCGGCATGGAGGTGTTTATGCGGAAACGAATGCTGGCATATCTGTCCTATATGGATCAAATCTTGGCGCATGAGCTGCCTGTAACAGCTGTTTTTGATGCAGATGGAAATTATGAAGACACTGCGTTGAAAGATATCATGCCCACCCGGAAAGAATATGAAAAACTCCTTGCCAGACATCTGGAACAAATTGCCTTCTTTTCCCATGAACGCCTGATCCATCTACTGGTCACACTAATGTTCGCAGGACTGGCATTTGCCGTCTTCTTTATCTGTATCACTGAGATCAATCCAGGGCTCTTAGTCCTTCTTGCTGCCCTGATGATCCTTCTGGTTCCCTATATCATGCACTACTACCTCTTGGAAAACGGCGTCCAGAAAATGTACCGCCAATACGACGAATTAGTAAAACAAATGAAATAATCTATCCGGATTCCTACGTATCCTCTTTGGATGCATATCCATCTAAAATCTTCTCAATCAGAAGTTTTTTGGTATAAACGTCAAATCCCAACATACAGATAAAGGCAAACGTCTTCAGTTTTTCCCGTTCCTCCTCCGCCACATCCTCAAAGACTTTGGCGTTACAAAATATCCTCTCGGTCTCTTCATATTTATTCTTTACGTCTTTTTTCAGTTCTTCCCTTTGAGTCTGTTCCAAATTCACCACTTCATCATAGATATCCTTGACCGTACAGCCCGACTCCTGCCCAAAATACTTCTCGGTAAGGGGTTTGAGAAGCATCTGGATATCGCTGATGGATAAAATATTTTTAAAATAATAGATCATACTCAGAATCAGAATATGCTCTCTGGAATATTTTTTCTTCTCAGGCGGAGGCAAAAGATCATTCTTGGCATAGTTGTTAATCATGGTTTTTGTCAGGATCTTGTCCTTCTCCTTGCATCTCGCTGTCTCCTTCAGGTGCTCATCCATAAAGGTAGTCACCTGGTCCATATAGAGCGGGATATTCGGGATCTCACCGGAATTAATAAGCTGAATCTTGTCCAGATTCTCCATGATGCTGTTGATCAGATCTTCAGTATCAATATTCATAAGACAAATGTCCTCTCCTCATAACTTTTAATTATTCTATTATATAGTAAATAAAACTACATGTAAAGTAACGAAATAAAT
>CAMWHY010000092.1 GCA_947174185.1 uncultured Lachnospiraceae bacterium
TCATGAGCGTCTCGTGGGCTCGGAGATGTGTATAAGATACATCTCCTCAGATACTATAATGGTCATGGAATCTGTCGCTTCAGAGATTCCTACTGCCGCCCTGTGTCTTGTTCCCAATGATTTGCTTAAATTTCTGTTATCTGACAAGGGCAGATAACAGGTTGCCGATACCACTCTGTTATCCCGGAAAATCACTGCACCGTCATGCAATGGCGTATTATGTTCAAAGATATTAATCAGCAGCTGGCTGGATACCACCGCATCCACTGTAATTCCAGTCTTTTCATATTCCATCAGAGACTCGTTGCGTTCCAATACCATTAATGCCCCTGTTCTAACTCTGCCCATGGCAAACGATGCCTTAACGATTTCATCAATGGTGCGATCGGAATATCTGCCGGACTGCTTACCGGCATCCGGTGTTATTAGAGAAGCAAAAATATTCTTTCTTCCTAATTGCTCCAGTGCGCGTCTAAGCTCCGGCTGAAGGACTACAACAACAGCAATGACTACGATTGATAAACATTTTTCCACAATCCAAAGAATCGTATTCATATGGAAAATAGCTGCCAGAAGAACAAAACCCAGAATAATGATCAGCCCTTTCAGCAGAGACCATGCTCTTGTCTGGCTGACCCATGCCAATATCTGGTAGACAATAAAAGAAATCACTATGATTTCCACAATATCCGTAATACGGAAGTTTAATCTGTCCAATACCGACAAATATTCTTCTATAAATGTATTAATCCGTTCCAGCATACTCACTTTCTTTCCTGTCTACGATAGATAAATCCATTATTGTTCGTGTCTTCTGCGTTCTTCTCTTTCCTGCCTCGCCTTCGCTGCCGCTGCGCGCTCGATTCCTGTCATGCCGCTTCCGTCTGCTCTGCGGATCGCCCGGGACTGCTCTGCTAAATCCAAATCTTTTACTTCTTCATCTGGTAATATAATTCGCTTTGTCCCATTTTTATTGCCCTTACTTCTGGAAACCACCGGCTGCTCCTCACTCTGGCTTCCCTTTGTGGCGGAACGTCTCATACGATACTCCGGAACATCCGATTCCGATCTGCTTCTTCTGGAGGTATGGCTTACACTGTCTGACCGCTGCATATCTTTGGAATGTCCCTTGATCTTTTTTACTTTTTTATTTGGAATTGCAACCGTATTCTTCGGAACTGCTTTCACATAATAATAATACTCATCATCTTCAAATTGTACTCGCTCTGTCCTTCCATAATCCACATTGAAAACAAAAAACTTCAGCACGATACTGACAAATACGCTTATAATGCTCCCAAAAATCAGACCAACAATGGAAATATAAGTATTATATTTCAGATCCCCGATCAATATGATCAAAATATTCATCAAAGTTCCCGTAATAATTGCTATCGTCCATGAATGATCCACAGAAAGCCTACGGATCAAGTATACCGTCAGAATCGTGGCAGAAAATGCAACAATCACCATCAGCATCTCTTTATTCTGTATGATCGCATCGATCAGCATTCTGATCTTTTCAAATATCGTTTCTGTATCCGTAGTGACTAAAACAGACGCATTTAATGATACATAAGACAGTGCATAATAAATTACCACCCCGCAGCCTACGGAAACGATAGACGCCGGAGTACCCACAAGTCCTGCAGACAGGGGGATTACATACGGAATCTTCATGGAAAAGAGGATCGGAGTCAGAAGCAAAAGCACCGTATCCTTCGGCGCAAACCGAAAATACAGCAGAAACATCAGAAATACTAACGCCCCGACCACAAGCACCGCTTCCAGGGAAAGCGCATACAAATGTAGCAGAATAAATACCGCGCTGATCATTACGATAAAATTTAACGGCAGAAACGAACAGAACAACGCTACAAGAACAGTAACTGCAGCACCCGATAGACGTTCTGCATATCCTATATTATTATTAATAAAAATCATCGTAATCAGCGCTAACAGAAATTTCAAAACTGGTACAATAAACGCCTCATACCGACTGTATATGCTTTTTATTTGTTCTCTTATTAACAGTAACTGTGCCATAGTCCTTTTCCTTTATTTTGTCTTAGCCTCTTCTTTGCGGTACATGGAATTAAGCCTGCGAAGATTGTTATAGTAACTTCTCAAGCTTCTTCTGGCTGACTGATAGCGCATCGCATAATAGATATACGTAAAGATAGCATAGATTACCACCAGCTTTAGATAATTTTTCAAAAGCTGCATTCCGAACTGTACCAGATCCATACGGTAGATATCCTGCGCAAGCAGTTGAAAATCATAACATACATAGACTGCAATAATGATCAGATATGCAATTGTAGCATAGATAATCGACTTGATGACTTCCTTTCCGATATAATCCCCACGAAAATAAGTTCCTATGGACATGCTTTTCCTGCCTTCATGTTCCTCATATACTGCCATCTTTGTCATTAATTTAATTCTTGATTCATTGAGCATAACTTCATTCCTATTTGTTTACTTGCTGTCTATCATTTTTTCTGTTATGTATTCTATAATTAATATATAATCTTATTCACAACTATTTTTCTTATACCATATAAAAACAACAATTATTTTTTATATGTATACATTCTAGAACTCTGTTTGCCCATATTAGCTACCGTCTTAGGCTGTTCTACATGAGCAGGCTGGATCGAATCCTTCAAATTATGTGCCGTATCCTTTTTACATTTTTCACAATATCTGCCCGTGCTGATTGTCGCCCCGCAGATCTCGCAGTTGATCTTCACCGGAGAATCTTCTGTAAAAAACAGTCTTTCTTCACGAACCCACTGCTGTATCTGTTTTGCATCCACACCGCAGTCTTCCACGATTTCCGGCACCGTAGCAGTCTTATGATCCTGTACATATTTTTTAACTGTCTGGAACTGCTCTTCTGCATGCTCTCTACATGCGGGACAAACCGGCATCCCCCCAACATAATTAAACATCTTTCCACATTTTCTGCAATTTTTAACATTCATAGCCATACCATCCTCCATGAAATTTTTACAGTCTACCAATGGCAAGCGTAAGGAAATGAATCCGACTGACTCCTGCAGCCTTCAATACCTTTGCCATCTCATCCATTGTACTGCCCGTGGTATAAATATCATCAACGATAATAATACACTTTAATTTTACATCAAATCGACCGATAATAAAAGCCTTTTTCAAATTTATTTGTCGCCCTGCCGAATCCAGTTCTTTCATGGGAACTGTCTGCCTCTGCCGAATCATCAGATCCTGCCTAACCGGAATATGAAGCGCCGATCCAATCGCTTCCGCCAGAAGGCCTGCCTGATTATAACCGCGCATCCGTTCCTTTCTTTTATACATCGGCACCGGCAGCAATACATCCGGATGCCAGTCCACAATCCTGTCTCTCAGCCGCTTAGCCATCTCCTTACCATAGAAGCTTGCATATTCGCAACGCCCTTTATATTTAAAACGATATAGAGAATCCCTGATCGACTCATATTCATAGAGAGCAAGCCCACTGTCATAGATATGTTTTCCACTCATACAGTCATGACAATATTCTTCCTCCTCGATCTGTAACGGCTTACCGCACTTACAGCATCTGGGTTCTGCCACATAACGAAGCTTCGGAAGGCACTCTTCACAAACTTCCTCATCCTGCAAAAGTACGCCGTCGCATACAGGACATCTTGCGGGATACAAAAAATCCAAAATCCCTCTTTCTTTCAACTTGCTGATCATATCCTCCCTAATATATTTATACAAACCCGGGTTACGACATCCCGAGATCCATCTCCATCAGTCTCTCGCCCAATGATGTATAACGCTTTTGAACCTGATCCGCTTCGATCATTTCCAGAACCGTATCCGGATTTCCTAATATTATAACACAATCTCTGGCTCTGGTCACGCCGGTATATAATAAATTTCTGTTCAACAGCATCTTCGGACCGTTCAGAATTGGCAAAATGACGACCGGATACTCGCTTCCCTGAGATTTATGTATCGTAATGGCAAACGCATGCTCCAGTTCATCCAGTTCCTGAAAAGAATACTCCACCAGCTTACCATCGTCAAAATGCACCTTTAATATCTTACTGAAATCATTGATATCCAGTATCGTTCCAATATCCCCATTAAATACTCCCGTCCCTTCAGCAATGGTAATATTATAATTTCCAACAATCTCCCATTTTAGATCGTAGTCATTTTTGATCTGCATGATCTTATCTCCAACCCGGAAAAGCGTATCGCCATACTGAACTTCTTTTTTTTCAGGAGCGGGAGGATTAAGCCGTTCTTGAAAAACTCTGTTCAATGCCTCCGAACCCAACGGACCTTTTCTCATGGGAGTAAGAATCTGCGACTCCAAGGGATCGATCTGAAATTCCTTTGGCACTTTATCCTTAACCAGCGCTTCGATATACTGATAAATCACCTCCGGGCGATCCTTAGCCAGCAGGAAAAAATCCCGATATTTCTGCGAAAAATCTATGATTTCTCCTTTATTGATCTTATGTGCATAAGATACGATGTGGCTCTCCGCTGCCTGACGAAAGATTTTTTCCAATATAACGCAGGCAAATCTGCCGCTGTCAATAATATCCTTTAAAATCTGTCCCGGTCCCACTGACGGGAGCTGGCTCACGTCTCCTATCAAAATCAGTTTTGTCCCCGGTATCAGCGCCGCTAAAAGCGCCCGCAGCAGATGGATATCCACCATACTGACCTCATCAATAACTACCGCATCCACTTCCAACGGATTGTCCTCATTGCGTTCAAACTTAATCCTGTGTCCCTCTTCCGCAAGCTCTCCATTGATCTCCAACAGCCGATGGATCGTCTTCGCTTCATATCCTGTGGTTTCCGTCATCCGTTTCGCCGCCCTCCCAGTCGGCGCCGCCAACGCAAAATCCATCTGCTCGGCTTCCAGATATTTTAAGATCGCATTGATTGTCGTAGTCTTACCGGTGCCCGGTCCTCCTGATAATATAAATACGCCGTTTTTAATACATGCCGCTACCGCTTCCCGCTGCAGACCATCCAGATTCATCTCCATGGAAGCTTCTATGGTAATGATACGCTCCATAATCTTTTGATCCGAAATCTGGGAAACCGGATATTCATAGCTGTCCCGCAATTCCAAAAGCTTTCTTGCACAAGCCATCTCCTCTTTATAATAAGACGCCGGATATACCCGTTCCTCATCCTGCATCTTCTTTAACAAGACCTGCTGATCCATGGCGAGAGACATCAGCTGCCCTGCAATAAGTTCCGGTTCCAGCCCAAGCAGCTGCGCTGTCTTATCTAAAAGAAGCTCTCTGGGATAGTAACAATTCCCTTCCATCGTCTGCTGATATAGCTCATATATGATGCCGCACCTGATACGATAATCCGAATCCACCCGGATACCGGCGTGAGACGCAATGGCATCCGCAATCTTAAATCCCACTCCCTGAATATCCTCTACCATCCGATAAGGGTTTTCCCTAATGATCTGGTACACTTCATTCCCATACTGCCGATAGATCTTATCCGCCAGATTTTGACTGATTCCATATTGCTGCAGATAAAGAGCGGCATTACGCATCTCTCTTTTCTCTACAAGCTGTTCCGCGATCTCCCGTGCCTTTTTCTGACTGATCCCCTTGATCTCCGCCAACCGTTCCGGTTCTTCCTCAATCACACGAAAAGTATCCTCTCCAAAATAATCTACAATTCTCTGCGCCAGCGTATTTCCGATTCCCTTGATTGCTCCGGAACCAAGATAACGCATCAGGGAAACCTTATCCTCCGGCGGAACTGCCTTGATTCGCGATATTTTAAACTGTTCCAGATATCTTGGGTGAACTGTATACTCTCCTTCCATTTCTACAATCTCTCCCTCTGAAAAACCGCGCATAAGACCTACGCAGACATGTGATTCGCCTTCTACGATCACTTCCGCCACTGTATAGCCGTTATCCTCATTCTGAAAAATGAAACGACCGATATAGCCTTTGAGTATTTCCATAGTCAGCCTTCTCCTTACAAAAGAACGCCGCGGTCATCGCGGCGTTCTTATATCTTTATGTATTATGCTTCCTCAGGCTGTGCGACCTGCCCTTGCGCCAAAAGCGCCTCCACATCTATCGTCTGATTCCGTTTCATTTGTTCATACATCTGCATTGCCAGACTATTAGGTCCTAAATTTTGATTCGTCAGACTCTTTGCAACATCGCTAATTGCCGTATCCATAAAGGCATCTACCATCTTAGAGGAACTCTCGTCCTCCCCTGTAATATTTACAGTGGACTTCATGGATTTGATTACCTGTTCCCAGAGATAATTCTCAAATTCCTTACAAGCATCTAAAAGTTCTTCATCTGTCTGGGCATTTCTTGCCTTATTGGTCATCTCCTGCGAATCAACCTTCGTCGCAAGCTGTGACGCATAATCCTTATATCCGCCGATTCCTGCTATATCCATGTGTTATCCCTTTCTATATAAAATAAAAGTTATCTCTTCAACTGATTTGCCTGCTCCATCATCGTATCTGAAGTTGTAATCGCCTTAGAGTTGGCTTCATATGCTCTCTGCGCCACGATCAAATTAACCATCTCGTCAGCAAGCTGTACATTGGAGCCTTCCAGATATCCCTGCTTGATCGAGCTCTTAATGATATTATTTGTCGTAGCCTCGTTCATCGCATTGCCGCTGGAAACCGTCTGACGATACCGGCTACCATCCATCTTCTCCAATCCTTCCGGATTATTAAACTGAAATAAACCAATTTGTATTCCAAGAGACTGTATATTATTTTTTTCATCAATCGTACCAAATTCACCCTCTGCGGTAGCCACAATCTGGCTGGCATGCAGATTAGCGTTGAAAGTAATTGGCTGCCCTTTGGAATCCAGAACCGGCTCACCTGCCGACGTGGAAAGAACCAGACCACCGTTATTGCCTCTTGACAGATTAAAATTACCATTTCTGGTGTAGTAAATCGTACCATCTGCTCCACGAACCGCAAAAAAACCTTCTCCATCGATAGCAAAATTGTTATTGCCGTCCGCCGCATAGAAACTTCCCTGTCGGAAGATCGTTGTGATCGAAGAAGGTCTGACGCCAAGACCAACCTGTGAATCAATCGGCTTTGTATCGCCGTTTGCTGTTGTAGTCTTTGTCTGAAGCTCCTGATAAAGCAGCGACTTAAACTCATTCTGGCTAGTCTTATAACCCGCCGTATTCACATTAGATATGTTGTTTGCAATCGTATCAACTGCCGTCTGCTGCGCTATCATACCGGTAGCTGCCGACCATAATGAACGTACCATAATAACATCCTCCCTTTTTTACCTGATCTAAACCTTACCTATCTGATTCACTGCCTGATCTAAGGAAGAATCGTATGTCTGAATCACTTTCTGATTGGCCTCATATTGACGCGAAACCGTGATCATATTGACCATCTCAGATACAACACTGACATTCGATGTCTCCAAATATCCCTGCAATACTACGCAATCCGTTGCATCCGCCGGCTCCGCTCCTTCTACCGGTGTATAATAACTCTCTCCATAATGCCTCAGATAGTTGTAATCCGCGAAATCCGTAATCTTAAGCTGTGCAACCATCCTGTCATCCTGGAAGATCCGTCCCTGTTCATCTACCGTCATCGGAAGATCCGGATTCAATCGGATCCTCTGAGTCGTATTATTATTCGCTCTTGCAAGCACATAATCCCCATCAGTCGTCACCAGATACCCTTCCCTTGTTATCTGAAAATTACCATCTCTGGTATACATTGTGGAAGTTTCTCCGGCTTTATTGGTAAACTCTATCGTAAAAAATCCCTCTCTGCCAAGCGCAAGATCATAATCATTATCTGTCACCTGCAGCGGACCCTGTGAAAAATCCGTGTAACCTTCTCCGATTTTAACTCCCGGATTTGCCAAGCCGATAAACCTCGGAAGTTCCGTACATTCAGAATCGTCTCTAATCTTATCCACAAATACAGCATTGAAAGACTGGCTGGTCGCCCCTTCCTTCTTGTATCCGATGGTATCAACATTGGCAAGATTATTGGTCAGAACATCCATCCTGTTCTGCTCGTTAATCATTCCTGTATATGCTGTATATAACCCCTTTAACATGTCAGTTCATATCCTCCCGGTATTTACACCAATTTTCTAGACTTCCCCGCTATAATCTGTCAGAAACTCTATATATCTTCCCGTCCCGATCGCCACACAGGTCATCGGTTCCTCTGCTGTCATCGTATTGATATGGGTACGCTCCTCAATCAGTTCCTCCAGTCCGCGCAGCATTGCTCCGCCCCCGGTCAGTACGATACCCCTGTCTACAATGTCGCCAGCCAGCTCAGGCGGCGTCTTCTCTAAGACAGCACAGATCGTATCCAGAATCTGTGTCGTCGTTTCCTTCAATGCTTCCTGTGTCTCATCAGAGGATACACGTATCGTCTCAGGAAGTCCGGTAATCAGGTTTCTTCCCCTCACATCCATATACTCAACTTCCGCCGGCTTAAACGCTGTACCAACATTGATCTTGATATCCTCCGCTGTACGGTCACCAATCAAAAGATTGTACTTTCTTCTCATATAACGGACGATCGCCTCATCAAAATCATCTCCTGCAATCTTAATGGAAGCACTTTCCACCGTACCTCCCAGAGAAATCACTGCAACATCCGTCGTGCCGCCGCCGATATCCACGATCATATTACCTTGGGGTTTTCCAATGTCAATCCCTGCACCGATGGCAGCCGCGATCGGCTCCTCTATGATAGCAACCTCTCTTGCACCCGCCTGATAAGTTGCATCTTCCACCGCCTTTTTCTCTACCTCAGTAACACCACTCGGCACACAGACTGCAATTCTTGGCTTGCGAAACATCCGTTTCCCCAGCGCCTTAGCAATGAAATACTTCATCATCTTTTCTGTAACCGTATAGTCTGAAATAACGCCCTGCCGCAGGGGTCTGATTGCTACGATATTACCCGGCGTACGTCCGATCATCAATCGGGCATCCTCTCCGATCGCCTTGATCTTATTCGTATCGCGGTCAAACGCCACAACGGACGGTTCCTTTAATACAACGCCTTTTCCCCTAATATATACCAAGATACTAGCCGTACCGAGATCAATTCCTATATCTGTGTAATTCATACTTTAAACCATGCCTTTCTATCAGCCTTCTAAGGTCTCATTATCCATTTTACCCGAATCTTCCCAACCTATTATAACCGATAGAAATTCTTTTTCAAAGAGTTTTCTTACATAGTTAATAAAATTATCGGCAAATTCCGGCAAAAACTTTATGCCTAATTTTTTCCAAGCATCTTTTTTATATATTTTCCTGTATATGACCTCTTATTTTGCGACACTTCTTCCGGTGTTCCGGATGCAATGACGCACCCTCCGCCTTCTCCGCCTTCCGGTCCCATATCAATAATATAATCTGCTGTCTTGATTACGTCAAGATTATGTTCTATCACAATAACCGTATTACCTTGTTCCGTCAACCTCTGCAGGATCTCGATCAGCTTTGCCACATCTGCAAAATGCAGACCGGTTGTAGGCTCATCCAGAATATAGATCGTCTTTCCGGTACTCCTTCTGGATAATTCCGTCGCCAGCTTGATCCGCTGCGCCTCTCCTCCCGAAAGCTGCGTGGAGGGCTGTCCCAGACGGATATAGGAAAGTCCAACGTCATTCAATGTCTCGATCTTGCTTCGGACAGAGGGCACCGCATCAAAGAAACTCAGCGCCTCCTCCACCGTCATATTCAACACATCATAAATATTTTTTCCTTTATAATGCACCTCAAGAGTTTCCCGATTATAACGCTTGCCGCCACATACCTCGCAGGGCACGTAAACATCCGGAAGGAAATGCATCTCGATCTTCACCACACCGTCGCCGGAGCAGGCTTCACACCGCCCACCCTTGACGTTAAAACTGAAACGCCCCTTTTTATATCCTTTCGCTTTGGCATCCACCGTAGCGGCAAACAAATCCCGTATCTGGTCAAATACCCCCGTATAGGTTGCCGGATTGGAACGGGGCGTACGTCCGATCGGCGACTGATCAATAGCAATCACTTTGTCCAGCAGCTCAACACCCTTGATCGACTTATGCTTTCCGGGCACAGTATAGGCACGGTTTAAATCCCTTGCCAGAGCCTTATATAATATTTCATTTATGAGCGAGCTTTTTCCCGAACCCGAAACGCCCGTCACACAGGTAAACACTCCTAACGGGATATCTACGTCAATATTTTTCAGATTATTCTCTGCAGCTCCTATTACACTCAATCTGCCGGTTGGCTTTCTGCGCTCCTTCGGCACAGGGATTTTCAGCTTGCCACTAAGATACTGACCGGTAACGGACGCTTTTGCCTTCATGATATCCTCTGCCTTACCGACTGCAACGATCTCACCGCCATGCTCGCCGGCACCAGGACCCACATCTACAATATAATCCGCAGCCAGCATCGTATCCTCGTCATGTTCCACCACAATCAGGGAATTACCCATATCCTTTAAACCTTTTAATGCAGCCAACAGCTTATCATTGTCCCGCTGGTGTAGTCCGATACTGGGCTCATCCAGAATATAACACACGCCCACCAGACCGGAACCAATCTGCGTCGCCAGACGAATTCTCTGCGCCTCTCCGCCGGAAAGCGTTGCCGTCCCACGGGAAAGCTCCAGATATTCCAGCCCGACTTCCACCAGAAATCCGATCCTTGCCTTGATCTCCTTGACAATCTGCGCACCGATCTTGAGCTGATACTCGCTAAGCTGCATTTCCTCCAGAAACTTCTGCAGCTTACCAATGGACATAGATGTAATCTCATAAATATTCTTATCGCTGACGGTCACTGCCAGGGATTCACGTTTCAAGCGCATCCCATGACAAAGTTTACACGGGGTTATCGACATAAATTTCTCATATTCCGCCTTCATCATCTCAGAAGCCGTCTCCCGGTATCTGCGCTCCACATTCTTCTTGATGCCTTCAAAGGCAATGGGGTAGACTCCATATCCCCTCTGTCCATGGTAATGCACCTCTACTTCCTCATCCGTTCCGAACATCAGGATATCCTGCACCTTCGGAGGCAATTCCTCCCAGGGTACATCCAAACTAAATTGATAATGCTTTGCAAGCGCCGTTAGGACGGCATTGGTAAAGCTGCCATCGGAATGCGCTGACTGCCAGCCCATGGCCCTAATGCAGCCGTCATTGATGGAAACTGATTTATCCGGCACCATACGTTCCGGATCAAACTCCATCCGGATGCCAAGACCAGCACAGTCCGGACATGCGCCAAAGGGATTGTTAAAGGAAAAATTTCTCGGTTCGATCTCCGGGATTCCAATACCGCAGTCCGGGCAGGAGAAACTCTGACTGAAATTGATCCGTTCTCCGTCAATCACATCCACTACCATCAAACCATCCGCCAGATCAAGCACATTTTCTATGGAATCGGTAAGACGGCTTTCAATACCTTCCCGCACCACAAGACGGTCCACAATGATCTCGATGGTGTGCTTAATATTCTTATCCAGTTTGATTTCCTCAGTCAGTTCATAAAGACTGCCGTCGATCTCCGCCCTGACATATCCGCTGCGCTTTGCCTGATCTAACACTTTTTCATGGCGTCCCTTTTTCCCACGGACGATCGGCGCAAGCAACTGGATCTTTGTTCCCTCCGGCAGCTCCATGATCTGATCCGCCATCTGGTCAACCGTCTGGCGGCTGATCACCTTGCCACATTCGGGACAATGCGGGATTCCTGCTCTGGCATATAAAAGCCTGAAATAGTCGTAGATCTCCGTCACCGTACCTACAGTAGAACGGGGATTCTTATTCGTTGACTTCTGGTCAATGCTAATGGCAGGACTAAGACCGGAAATCTTATCTACGCTCGGCTTCTCCATCTGTCCCAAAAACTGTCTCGCATAGGATGACAGCGACTCCATATATCTGCGCTGTCCCTCTGCATAAATCGTATCAAAAGCTAGCGACGACTTACCGGAACCGGAAAGCCCAGTAAAAACAACAAATTGATTTCTCGGAATCTCAAGATCAACATTTTTCAGATTATGCTCGCGCGCTCCCTCTATGCGGATCACTTCGCTGGGAGGAAGCATTTTCTTCGGTGCCATAATAAATACTCCTTTCTTGATTTTACCCAATTTACATAACTCTTTGTTTGAGAATCTATGTTCCAAAAACATCATAAATGAAATCATTTTTGGAACATAGATTCTCAAACTTCGAGTTATGTAAATTTCATAAGAATTATATTGTCC
>CAMWHY010000093.1 GCA_947174185.1 uncultured Lachnospiraceae bacterium
ATCATGTACTGCAATAGATTATATACTTTTACTTTTAAAGAACTATTCTTAGAAGTCAACGTCTTGATTATTTAACATATTTAAGAAATAAAAATGAATTAAACGTATATAAAAAACGATCCATAAAATATATTTTATAGATCGCTTTTAAAATAAAATATTTACCAAAAAATCAGACTACAATTGAATAATACCTTTATCCTCTTTCCCACGCGCTATACGGTTAAGTTATTCCTCAACTGCACTACCTTTTTATACACCTCCGGATGATGCTGTTTCAGGTGTTCATCTAAAGCCTGCCTTCTTTTTTCAAAGTTCTCCGCCAGCTCTGGATGCTCCTTCTTAAGCTTCTCCCAGAGCTCCTGCCTCCTCTGCTCAAACCGGTTCGCCACCTGATCCTCATCCGCACCGGAAATACGGACGATCTCCGTCAGATGCGCCTCCAGATGCTCCAGCCATTCATCTTCATCCATGGAGGCCATCTGATGCCAGCTTCCATGAAACAGGGAGTCCATATCCTTAGTCTCTTTTAACCTTTCGATCTGATCATGTATCTGCTTTTCGATCACATCCTCCGCATCCACCCCGAATGCCCAGACAAACTCCTGCATCGTATCTTCCACCCGTTTTCTCACAAGGGAATGATCCGTGCGGTGATTTCCTTTGATCGGGTAGGGCGGTTGAAGTCCCAGATCCATTAGCGCCGTCGATATCGTCCTTCTGACTGCGCCTTCTTCTATCATATATCCCAATCCCAACTTTCTGAACTGGTCATTTAACGGCGCAATATGTTCCGTAATATAAAACTTTATATTCTTCTTTTTCAGGTTGCGGTATATGATCTGCAGCCGTTCCGCCGCTGTCACGTCGATGCTTCCAATGGCGGAAGCGTCTATGATCACCGCTTTCGTATCATCTTTGATACTTTCTTCAATATCCTGTTGGAAGACTTCAATATTAGCAAAGAATAAGCTGCTGCTGAATCGATAGATCACAATATTTTCTATCGGATAGATATGTTTATATTTGGAAATATCAACCAAGTCAGTATGTCCGGGCAGAATACCCAAAAAGCATCTGGGAGGATCAGCAGACTTTACGATCACATTAACAAAGGAAAGAATGATGCCGACGATGACACCGTAGATCGTACCCAGAAAAAGCACGCTCAAAAAAGCTCCCATAAAAATATAAAATTCGGTCCGGTTCACTCTCCATAGCTTCCCCGCAAGGTGAAATTCCATAGCGCCCATCAATGCGCTTACCACAATCGCCGTCAACACCGGCACCGGAAGATACTGAATAAATCCACTTCCCCACAAAAGTACTGCGATCATCAAAAGACCTGCTACAATACCTGTCAGCTGACTCTTTGCACCGTACTGTTCTCCCATTGTCGTCCGGGATACGGAACCATTGATCGGACAACATCCTGTAAATGCTGCCGCCAGATTCCCCATGGAAAACGCCAGAATCTCCTGATTATCTTCCAGATGATATCCATTCTTATGGGCAAAATTGTTCTCCGCAAGGAGCGTCTCCGCCATGATCACGATGGCAACCGTCATGCTCATGCCGATAATGTCCGAATGTTCCACCGCGCCCAAGTTCGGAAAGGAAAATGTGGGAAGTCCCGCCGTAACATTGGCCAACAGGGCAACGCCCTTTTCTTTCAGATCACATGTCACGGAAAGAATGGCTCCTGCTGCCATGACAACAACTGCCATTGGGAATTTCGGTATCAGTTTTTTGGAAAGCAATAAAATGAACAAAGTAGACAGTCCAAGACCAAGGGAAAGCCAGTGTACCTCTCTGCATGCATGAATCAGATGCGACGCCAGTTCAAACAGCTCGCCTACACCGGAGGTTCCTCCCATCATCTTCGGCAGCTGCATCAACACGATCGTACAGCAGATGCCTGTGATAAATCCGCCCATGACAGGCATAGAGATATAATTGACAAGTTTTCCTGCGCCACAGAAGAAAAAGAGCAGCAGCCATATCGCAGTAAACAGCGTGATCAGCGGAACGATCTCTAACGCCTGCGCCGATTCCGGAACAACTTCAAACTGCAAAAGCGCCGCCCCGACGATCGCTGCCGGCGCGGCGTCTACTCCAAAAATAAACTGCGGTGATGTAGATAACAGTGCAAAAACGAGTATAGGAAATACGGAACCATACAAACCATAAACACTGGGAAGCCCCGCAATCTGCGCATATCCCATAGAGATTGGAATCGAAACAGCCGCAATAATCACACCCGCAAGAAGATCCTGCGGAAGGTTATGGATATTATATCGCCGCAGCGTCCAAGCGGGTCTGATCCGAAGCCGTTTTATCATATTATCCTCCCATGCAGCCCACGGTGGCACTTACACACTGTTTTTCTTAGGCCGCTTCCTGATGATCAGGTAGAAGGTCGGCAGAAGGATCAGTGTCAACAACGTGGAAGCCACCAGACCGCCGACGATAACCATCGCCATACCCTGCATCAACTGACCGTTGGAACCAATGCCAAGGGCCATCGGCACCATGGAAAGAATCGTGGTCAGCGTCGTCATAAGGATCGGACGCAGCCTTGACTTACCAGCTTCTACAAGCGCCTCATTTACCGGCATGCCATCTTCCAGATTCTGATTCGTCGTATCGACCATCAGGATACCGTTATTTACTACGATACCTTCCAACATCAGCAATCCCATCATAGAAGTCATGTCCAGCGGGATGCCTGTGATCCAAAGCATCACTACCGAACCAATCAGAGAAAACGGAATACAGAACATGATCATTCCGGAATACCTTGCCGATTCAAACTGCATGGTCATTACCATAAATACCAGCCATAACGCAATTAAAATCGCCTGAAAGATCGACAAAAATTCTTCCGTCATCATCTCTGTATATTGATCTTCTGCATATGATACGCCGTTTGGCAGCCTGATACCCTCTACGATCTCATCAATCTGATCCATGGCTTCGTATTTTAACTCATCTGACAGGCTTGCCACAATCGCCGCCTGATAGTAGTTATCAGCACGGTGGATCGTCTGGGGACTGTCAGTATATCTTACTTCGGCAATATCCGAGAGAATAATACTGGTCCCAAAGTTGCTTGTCAGCTGCATATTCATCAGATCAGCAATCGTATCATAACGGTCTTTCGGATATTCCACGATCACCGTATAATCCTTTTCATTGATCGCAAGATCCATAGCTTCCGTACCGTTTTTGGCAGCATAAAGCGCCGATGCCGCCTGCGCTGGAAGGATGCCTGCGCCCGTGGCTTTCACCGGGTCAATAACGATCTCCGCCTTACTGGAGGAATCTTCAAAATCCGTACTGACATTGACTACGCCCGGCACATCCTGAATCGCCTGGGCTATCTGCGCGGAAGCCACCTTTAATTGTTCCAGACCGGCACACCGGATATCGATCTCCTTGGAATCCGTTCCCATTGCACCCATAGACATGGTACTTGTGGAAGAACATAATACTTCTGCGCCTTTCATATCCGCCAGAGCAATATTCCATTCATCCACGATTTCCAACGTTGCCCGCGATCTGTCACTCCTCAGATATGCCGTCACATTTATCGTCGAAGTGCCTTCCGAGGCGCTGACATTATAATTGGCCACATCCGGATCTGCAGCTACAAAAGCTTCCAGTTCCTGCAATACCTCATCCTTGCTTTCCAGTCCCAGTCCCGGTCTCACTTTCACTGACATGGCAATCGTTCCTTCATCCGACTGCGCCATCAGCTGAGTATGTAACTGTGTGACGCCAAAAGCGGTCAATGCTACGATTGATGCTGTCACAAGAACCGCAATCAATTTTTTATTCAATACCCTGCTCAAAAACTTCCCATAACTCTCAGAAAACCTTTTTACACCGCGTGCAATGATAAATCCCTTTTTCTCGATGGGGTGATACTTCGCAAAGCAGAGCGGAACAAGCGTTACCGAGGCGATCAGAGATGCTGTCAGCGAAAAGATGATCGTAAATCCCAGCTGTCCGAAAATCTGTCCCGAAAGTCCCTTCATCAATGCCAGCGGAAGATACACAACAATCGTTGTGATCGTAGACGCTGTAATAGACGTCGCCACGGTCTTAACCGCGCTCAACGCAGCCTCTTCAAAGGAACATCCCTGATCCCGCTTCTGAAAGCACATCTCCAGCACGACAATGGAGTTATCCACCATCATACCGATACCGATAACCATAGCTCCCAGCGTAACAACGTTTAAAGAAAAACCGCATGCACCCATCAAAAGCAGCGTTACCAGAAGAGAAACCGGCATGGAACTGCCGACAATCAGACTTGCTTTAAAATCACCGAAAAAGATAAACAATACCACCATGGAAAGCACAACGCCCAGCGCAAGCGTCTCTCCTACGCTGCTCAGGGAACTGATGATAGAATCGCTGCTGTCATAGATAATATTGACCTGCATCTTTGGATAATCTACCGCCATTTTCTCTATCACTTTTTTCACATCACGGGAGAGTTCCACTGCATTCGTACCCTGTTTCTTTGTGATATCCAGTGTTACATTATCCTCGCCATTATAACGGCTGATGGAATCCGCATCCTTTCTGGCAAAAGTAATCACCGCAACATCACCCAGATGGATCGTGCTGCCCCTTGCTGTCAGGATCGGAATATCCTCTAAGTCATAGATACTCTCATAGGCAACTTTTGTATTGACGTTTAATGTCTGGGATCCCATATCCACCGTACCTGCGGGAATTGAAAAGTCAGAAGATGTGATATATGTAACAAGCGTCGCCATATCCAATCCGTATTCTGATAGAAGCTCCGGAACGACCTGTACCCGGATATAGTCTTCCTGACCACCGGTTACCGCTGTCCTTGCTACGTTTGGAATCGAAGCAATCTCAGGTTCTAAAGAATCGGTTACAAAAGAACGGACATCCGCCCCCATGTCGGAAGTAATCGATAATGTCATAGACTGCGCGGCATTGATATCCATAACGATCAAGATCGGATCGGTACATTCATCCGGCAGACTGCTCTTGATCGTATTGATCTCCTGCTGAAGATCCGTATATGCTTCGTCTATGTCCGTTCCATATTCAAAGGAATAGATCATATAGGAAATATTCTCCATAGACTGGGAAGTTACGCTTTTCAGACCTTCGATGGTGGCACCTACCTGTTCCAGTTCCTGTGACACCAGACGATCCACTTCCTCCGGTCCTGCCTGCGGATACATCGTAAAAGCAATGATCATTGGCAGCTGCATATCCGGTGTCAGCTGCATATTCATACCCATGACCGAAGCAATACCGAAAATGACCAAAGCCATGATAATGATTACCGTAGATACCGGTTTTTTTAAGCAAAGTTTTGTAAAATTGTGCATGATTCCTCATCTCTGCCACACCCAGACTATCAGGGCGTAAGCACTTTATTCCTGCGGTGTATCCCCATTCTCTATATTAGACTCTGATACAGATACGCCGCTTACTTTAACTTCCAGTCCATCCCTTAAATCAGACGACCATGTGGTAATGATTGGCATATCCTCTGTAATGCCGCTCAGTATCTGCATATTCACATCATCATAAAGACCGGTCTCTATGGATACCTTCCGGACGATATTGCCCTCCAGTACATAGGTATAAGACTCGCCGCCTTCATAATAAACACAGTCGATGGGTATCGTCAATGCTCGTTCCGTATGCTTTACCGCAAGCGTAACCTTTACAGAAGTACCCATGATCAGCTGATCCGTATCACCCTTCAAAGCAGCCTTTATCGTAAATAATCCCGTCTGCGGATTGACTTGCAAAGGAATCTCTACAATACTGCCGTCATATATTACACCGTTTCTTTCCACTCTGACATTCTGTCCCAGAGACAGCATACGATAAGTGCTTTCCGGTACGCCAAAGGACGCTATCGTTCCTTCATCGCTGATGATCACATATGCCGGATATCCCATCTGCGCGATCCCAAGCTCCTCTACATTTTTAGACAGGATCGTGCCGGATACTGGAGCCGTCACCTGTGTGTAGCTTAACTGAAGCCGCGCCGAATCAATCCCCAGCTGCGCCTGCTGCAGCGTCGTCGTAGCGGACATCTGCGCAGAAGGTATCGTATAATTATCATAATAATCCAGCTGCTCCTGCGCCAGCTGTTCCCCTCGTAACGCCTGCTCCAAATTATAATTAAGATTATCCCTCTGATATATGATACTGTCCTTGGAGGAATCGATCTGATCCATACTGCTGTCATACTGGGCGATCGCATTATCCAGCTGCTTCTCCGCACTCTGCAGTCCGGACAATGTAGATCTTGCCGCACTTAATGCATTGGATAACTGATCGCATGCAGTATCCATTTTATATAAATCCGCATCGGTGATAAGTAGTTCGCTCGGGATACTATTTCCTGAAATCTCCTGTAACCCTTTCTGGTATAACGCAGCTTGATATGCAGCATACATATCGTTATATTCACGCTGCATACTCTCTATACTCTTTTCAAGGTCTGAGATCTGATCCCTGACCTCCAGAAGATCCTCTTTCATTTCCGCTCTGTCTTCTGCAAGATCCGCTTTCGACGCATCTAAATCTGCAAGCTGACTGTCAAAATAATCGTAGGAATCCTGAATCTGGCTGATTCCTTCCTGTGCCGAAGAAACCGTATTGACCGCCGAATCCCTGCCCATCTGCAGCTGACCTAACTGGGAATCGATCCCTGACTGCGCCTGTTGGTATGCAATCTGCGCATTCTGAAGCTGAAGCTGATATGCCTCGTCATCAATGGTAAATAACAATTCACCTGCCTCAACATAATCGCCTTCTTCAAAATAAGTTGCTGTAACTTCTCCGTTGAGCAACGGAACAACAGATACCTGATCTTCATACTCCAAAATACCTACATATTCACCTTCTACAGCAATATCCGTAATCAAAGGACTTACCGTATCCACCTCAAGAAGCGCTGTCTCTTCAGATCCAGATATCATCGATGCTGTCGTATCCGCCGCCCCACAGCCTGAGAACGCAAATGCAGATAGCATGATGCACACTACCATTAGATCTGCTGTCCATCTTTTTTTCATATGATCAACCATACCTTTCGTCCAAAATTTTATCTTATTATCAGCACTTACATCCAATCCTGTACCGATACATCTTCTCATCAGTAATCTTCTTTAAAATATAATATTCCAAGGTAACATATACATTTTATGACTACTAAATTCCATTGTCAAATACCAAATCAAGGTATTCACATTTTTTTCATATATTTTTTTCTTAATTTTTTTAAAATACTTTTTGAATGTGTTATAATTGTGAAAAATGGAATAGAAGCAGATACACGTTTTGCATTGCAAACTTATAGTTTTATAATAAAGCGAGAATATGAAAAAACAAAAATATATATCAAGCGACGATTACGAAGTTGTAAAATATGAGAATTTCCATGAGCTGCTAAAAGGACTCCATCACAATTATTCTGAAAGAACAGCAGTAAGATTTCGGAAAAACGGTGAAGAAACAAGCATTACTTACAATACCCTGATCCAGCAGATCTGTGATCTGTATTATTTTTATAAAAATAATGATATTCAAAATACAAACATAGGCATACTATCCGAGAATCGGTATGAGTACATTACGATCTATCTTGCCAGCGTATTTCAAAATGTTATTGCCCCAATTGACCGGGAACTTACTCCCAGCGAACTGGCTTCTTTAATAAAAAAATTTGACATTAAGGTATTATTTTACACGGATAAAACCAAAGCAAAACTGGATTGTCTGCCCGAAAAAGAAACTCTGAAGCTGATCAACATCGACACATCGTATCAGATCATCACACAGGATCATTATTCTCCTGACTCATTTTTAAAAGATACGGAACACACGGACAGTCATAAATTTTCCGTTTTGGCATTTACCTCAGGAACTACCGGTGCCATCAAGGGAGCCATGCTGTCTCAACGAAATATAGTGTCCAATCTGCGGGCGCCTTTATTATATATGCATCTGGAATCCCCCATGCTGCAGCTTTTACCCATGAACCATATGTATGGATTCCATCCCGACCTTTTATCACCGCTTTATAACGGTGATACAATATGCATTAATATGGCTTTAAAGGATATTGCAAAGGATTTTAAGTATTACGATCCGTATTATATCGGCGTTGTGCCTGTTATGCTGGAGGGAATCTATAAAAATATCATTCGCGAAGCAAGACGCCAAAATAAAGAAAAGTTATTCTACAGGTTAATTAAAATAAGCAACCGGTTAAGGAAATGTCATATTGATATCAGACGCCTCCTTTTTCAAAATCTGATCAATAAAAGGCTTAGGATCATCGTATGCGGAGGCGCTTTCTTAGACCCTGTCTATATTGACAGGTTTGAAGAAATAGGAATTACTGTATTAAACGGTTACGGCATGACGGAATGTGCACCGCTGATCAGCGTCAACCGGGACAGGAATAATATCCGGGGCAGCGCGGGAGCTGTTATCCAGGGAACAAAAGTTAAGATTGCGGAAGACGGAGAAATCTTAGTAAAAGGCTGGAATGTCATGTCCGGTTATTATAACGACAAAGAGGAAACCGAGCTTTCTTTCGTGGACGGATATTACAAAACCGGAGATATCGGATATCTGGAAGATGACATTCTGTATGTCACCGGACGCAAAAAGAATCTGATCATATTAAAAAACGGAAAAAACTTTTCGCCAGAAGTCCTAGAAAAAGAACTGTTACGGCTTTCCTATATTAAGGAATGTCTGGTGATGGCAGATGTCAGAAACTCAGCGGAAATCGTTATTGCTAAAATACTGCTTGTCAGCAACGCCGAAAATGAAGACAAAGTCTGCAATGAAAGTGAAGTCGAACAATTAAAAAAGGATATCGAAGCAATCAACCGCACGCTTCCCTCATATATGCGTATCGATGATTTTGAGATCGTTTCCGAAGAATTTGAAAAAACAAGTTCTAAAAAAATTATCAGAGGAAAATACGCTGTGCCAACGGAAAACATGATTCAAAAAAATGAAAAATAAAACCAAAGAATTATAATGAAGGAGACGCTATGATAAACCAACTGAAGACATTATTAAAAAAGAATTATCATATTGATGATATCAGCACAGAGACGAACATAAAAACCGATCTCGGACTCACTTCTTTCGACTTTATCAATTTGATCGCCACTATTGAAGATACCTTTCATATAGAGATAGATGAGGAAAAATACCATTCCATTAATACGGTAGGAGATCTGATTGAATATATCGAAGGCGCCAGACACTGAAAGCCATGTAAAAAGGCATTTATTTAGAATAATATACGGACAGGAATGCAGATGAAAAATGAAATTAGCGACAGTCACTCATAAAAAGGACGAAAAACAGTTTTTAAAGTTTCGGAAAACCTTATATCAGAACAATAAGACATTTATAGATAATAGTTACTTTATGATCTGGGAAGTGTTCCGGAAACAGACATGCTTTATCAACGGCAAAGAAATCTATCCTATCAATGTCATGGACGACGGCAGGATCGTATGTCAGGGAATCGTGGTTTTTGCTAAAGATCTGCCGGATTATATCCAGTTATGCTTCTTTGAAAGTCTGCCGGATCAATCTGAAGCCGTGAAGATGCTGGTGGATAAAGCAATTGAAATAGGAAAAGATAAAGGCTGCAAAAAAATTGTCGTGGGTTTGAACGGTCACGTAAACTACGGACTGGGTTTCTTAAATTCCCATTACGATACAGTCAATTCCTTTTCCTCAACCGCTAATCCGAGCTACTATCATGATTATTTTAAAGGCATGGATTTTTCGGAAATTAAAATGAATACCTATGTGATCCATGCAATCGATAACCGGCTGGATAACTTTCAAAAACTAATGGAAAAATTGGATAAAACATACACGTTCCGTACCTTTGATAAAAAAAGATTTGAGGAAGATGCAAAAATATATACCGATCTGAATAACAAAACCTTTGTCAGCCACAGATATTACTATCAACGGAATTATCAGGAAGATATCGAAATGTTAAAAGAATTATTCCTGTTTATGAAGGAGGATTCCTTGATTTTTGCATTCCAGGGGGATCAGCCTGTGGGATTTATTATGTGGTATCCCGACTTTAACGAGCTGGGTAAAAAGGGCGATATCTTCGGCGCAAAGCATTTTATCAAAAAAATATTTTGGGGCAGCCGGATAAAAACGGCTAAGATCATGGAATACGGCATTCTGGACGAAAACAGGCGATCAGGACTGGCATTAGCATTAATCAACCAGATCTTTAAAAACCTGAAGCATTATCAAATCACCAGAGCGGAAACCTCATGGATCTTAGACGAAAATAAGGATTCTAACAGCTTTTGTCAGGCAATATGTGACAGCAGATATAAGGACTATGTAACTTATGAAAAAGATATCTGATCAGGAAAAAACTGTTTATATCAGCGATCATTTTGACGAGATCAGCGGTCTTGTCAAAGATATTCTGGAATATCCCTTTGAAAGCGATCTGCTGAATCTGTTAAAAGAAGAAAACAAGCTGCTTCAAAAATACGTATTTATCCAGAAAAATGACGCTTATGCTTTTTTTACGATCTATGAAAATAAAATGAATATCTTTACTTTCGGAAAACTGAAATGCTTCCTGAAACTAAAGGTGATTGGCTATCCCTGTTCATTAAGCTGCTGCGGTTTTCTCACCAATGATGAGGAAATGATGTTCGATTATATCAAAGAGATCAAAGGTGCCAAACTTGTATTAAATGTAAGCGGCAGCCAGCCTATAAAGGGGATGACCGTGGGAGAAACGCTTCCAACCTGCATCCTAGACAGACATTTAGAATCTATAGAGGAATATATGACACACCTAAGAAGCCCCTATAGAAGAAGGATCAAAAAGGCCGCCGCTGCATGCAAAGACCTGACCATAAAGACGGTAAATGACGACAGCGTTGATATTTATAGATTGTATCTGAATACCTATGAAAAGTCCAATTATAAACTGGAGAAACTGGAAAAGGGATTTTTTGACAGGGTTGACGCCGTCAGGCTGGTATTTTTTCAGGGTACCGATCCGGTAGGCTTTGTACTTTTAAAACAAGACCGTGAAAAACTTATTTTTATGCTGTGCGGCATGGACTATGATTATAACACCGCGGATCTTTATTATTATATGCTATATCACATCGTATGTTATGCCATATCGCACGGGTGCAGCGCAATCGACTTCGGGCAGACTTCGGAAGACACAAAGCTGAGATTCGGGGCAAGACTGGAAAAGAAATATTTTTACGCGCACCACTCGAACAGAATATTAAATACCGCAGCCAAACTCGGAAAAGGACTTTTGGAATACAAATATGATTTTCCGAATTACCGCGCACTGATGTAAGAAGATATTTTATGATTCACAGAAAAAATTGTTTTTCAAAGAGCTGCTTAATGGAGAATTTTAATGAAAGTATTATTGATCAAACCCAGCTTTAAAAACGTATTTACCAAATTATCCCTGATTGTCACGGAACCGTTGGAACTGGAATATATGACCGCTATCTGCAAAAGACGGGGAGTGGAAAGCAGGATCTGCGACTTTACGATCAGGCATACTCCGTTAAAGCGTCTGCTGCGTCAATTTCAGCCGGATATCGTGGCAATGACCGCTAATTTTGTACATATATACCCCATTAAAAAATATGTTAAGACCATAAAAAATTATGATCCTGATATCCTTACCGTTGTCGGAGGTCCCCACGCGGAAGTGATGCCGGAAGATTTTCAGTTTGAGGGGATCGACGTGATCATCCACAGCGGCGGGTTTCAGCCCTTTGAAGCGATCATATCCGAACAGTCTGCGGATTACCGGAATATCAAGGGAATCTGTTATTATGACGGGAATGTATGGCATAAAAACGATCGGGAGATCTTCCGTATCGCGGATCTGCCTTTTCCCGACAGGGAACATCTGTACCGGAACCTGAAAAGATATAAATACGTGACGGCAAAACCACTCGCGATCTTAAAAGCAAGCTATAGCTGTCCGCATCATTGTAATTACTGCTTTTCCACGCTTTTAAACGGCGGGCAGTATCTTTGCAGGGAACCGGAACATGTTGTGGAAGAAATCAAAACGATCAACTGCGACAATATCTGGATTGTTGACGATACCTTTTATGTTGATGTAAAAAAATTAGACCGTTTTATTGATTTAA
>CAMWHY010000094.1 GCA_947174185.1 uncultured Lachnospiraceae bacterium
GCTCTGGACTATGATATTTGCAAAAGAGAACACCGCAGACTGGATGCCTGCCGGAATACCGATTCTTAAAATATTTTTCAGAACCGGTCCGTCTATTTTCAAATCCGAAAATTTCAATTGTACCATATCATCGCTTTTTACAAGGGCGGTCAACAATATGATAGAGCTTATCAGATTGGATATCACCGTTGCAAGCGCCACACCATTGACGGTCATATGCAAAACACAGACAAAAAACAAATTTAGCAATACATTAAGAACCCCCGATATTGTCAGTGCAATCAGGGGCATTTTTGTATTACCTATGGCACGGAATATCGAGGCTTCAAAATTATACAATAGAATGACCGGAACCCCAGTCATATATACTCTGAAGTATAGAATCGCCATATCGATTACGTCGTCAGGGACATTCTGGGAAAGAAAGATCCTCTCTGCAAATATCTGTCCCAGAACAGATATGAAAACTCCTATGATAAGGGCAAGCAGGACGGAAGTATGTACTGCTTTTTTTACGGTTTTGGTATTTCCGCAGCCTACGGCATTGGCAATTACAACATTCGACCCAAGGGAAATGCCGATAAAGGCATTTACGATAAGTCCGATAATAGGGCTGTTTGCGCCCACTGCCGCCACGGCAGCTTCTCCCTGATCTCCGGTAAAGCGTCCTACTACCGCTATGTCGGCGGCGTTAAAAAGCTGCTGCAATATGCCGGTTGCCGCCAGCGGCAGTGCAAACAGCAGAATTTTATTCCATAAAGAACCATTCATCATATTGGTATTATGAATAGCGGATTTCAAAGCCAAAACCTCTTTTCTCCATCATGTAATTACATCGCTATATTAATACTTTTGATAGAAATTCTTTCGTTCGATCCTGTTTGGGATTTCCGAAAATTTCTTCCGGCGTTCCCTCCTCTAAAATAACGCCCCCATCCATAAACAGAACCTTCGTTCCAACCTCTTTGGCAAATCCCATTTCATGGGTTACAACCGCCATGGTCATTCCATTCTCTGCCAGATTTTTCATAACCTCCAGCACCTCTCCGACCATTTCCGGGTCAAGCGCGCTGGTGGGCTCATCAAAAAGCATCATCTTCGGTTTTAACGCCAATGACCGCACAATGGCAATTCTCTGCTTCTGTCCGCCGGACAGCTGTCCGGGATAAGAATCAGCTTTCTCCCTAAGATTAACAATATCCAATAACTTCAGCGCTTCCTCTTTCGCCTCTTCCTTCGTCATCAGTTTTAATTCTACCGGAGCAAGGATCAGATTATCCATAATACTTAAGTGAGGGAACAGATTAAAATGCTGGAATACCATCCCCATCTGCTGCCTTATCTTATTAATATCAACACCTTTTCCCGTGATTTCTGTTCCTTCAAAGAAAATCTGACCGGACGTAGGGGTTTCCAACAGATTTAGGCATCTTAAAAAAGTAGACTTGCCGGAACCGGACGGACCGATGATAACGATCTTTTCCCCCTGCCCTATTTCATAGTTAATTCCACGGAGCACCTTATGATCTCCGAAATCTTTACATAAGTTCCTAACGGATATCACTTTCCCGCAGCCTCCTTTCCAACAATCCCATAATCCATGTGAAGAACATGACGATTGCAAGATAGATCGCCGCCACTGTAAGCAGCGGAAGCATCGCATCATAGGTAACGCCGCGAATGATATCCCCGCCGCGCGTCAGTTCATTTAACCCGATGGTGCCACAGATGGACGTCTCTTTCAGCAACGTGATCATCTCATTGACCAGCGCCGGAAGCACATTCTTGATCGCCTGCGGCATAATGATCTTCTGCATGGTCTTCGCATAACCAAGCCCCAGCGACCTTCCCGCCTCCATCTGCCCCTTATCTATGGACATGATACCGGAACGCATGATCTCAGCGATATATGCGCCTGAATTGATACCAAACGACAAAAACGCCACTAAAAATTTATTCGTGCTGCTGGCTAAAATAACAAAATACATGATCATCAACTGTACCATCATCGGCGTACCGCGGATCACTGTCAGATAGATGCCGCATATTTTGTTTAAAAAGCGAAGCAGAAAACCTGAAAAACCATGAAGGTTCTTCTTTCCGATCTGATCATGCGACGTCCTGATGATCGCCACCAGAATACCGATCACAAGTCCCATCAAAAGCGAGGCAGCCGTAACCTGTAAGGTAACCACTACACCGTTTGTAATATAACGCCATCTTTCTTTTTCCACAAAATCCAGCACAAATTTTGCAACCAGATCATTCCACCATTCCGTCACGTTCTTCTCTCCGTTATCCTGATATTATTTGATATGTACATTGTTGTTACTACACTTTGTCCAATGTAAACATTATCATGTTAGACATTTGCATGGCAGACATTTTCATGCCAAACATTTCCATATTACACATTTTTACGTCATACTTTTTAATATTATACATTTTTTTATCATAACACAGTTTTCATTATTTGTAACCCATAAATATTACCATTCTAACCTGCATACTTCGAAGCTTCCTAAAATGATCTGCCGATCCGAAGTTCTCCAAATCACCGTTTCCCTAATTCAAATGCGTATCAATATATTGGATAAACGGTTTACTATTTACCGCATCCGAATGACCCAGATACCACCTAAAGGATTCTTCTAATCCATCTTCCAATACAGTGGTCTCCGGCATCATCTCCTCCTGCGCTTTTACATTAAGACAATATTCATAATTATAAAAACTAAAGTAATTTCTTTGCTCTATATTACCGCTTACATTGACAAACTCTACATCTTTTCCGGCAATCTTATAACATAAAGAAACCCAGTCGTGGACAGATATAGTCTCTCTGTTTCCCACATTAAAAATATGCTGCTTAGGTTTTTGCTCCAGAAGAATATCCATAAACCGGCATAAATCATCAATATAAAAGAACTGCAGCTTCATCTGCCCTTCCTGTGGCAGATAAAACGGTCTATTCTTTCGTGCGCACTCAAACACAAACGCCTCACGATATACATTATTCATAGGCCCATACAGATAAGGCGGACGTAAAATATAAGCGTCCGGGTTGCGTCTGATCAATGCCTGTTCTGCTTCGATCTTCCCGGTTCCATACTTACCCCAGAATTTATTTTCACCTAACTGTGTATTCTCACAAAAAGGCTGCGGCCCATATTCCGGATATACGGCGCTGGAACTGATTAAGATATAATCTCCATAACTTCCCAAAGCATCCAGTAAGCAATCTACATCCTCTGCATCATAAGCTGTAATATCGAAAACCACATCAAAATGATCATCACGCAGTTGATTCCCAAGGTTATGCCTGTCTGCTTCAATCAGAATAACTCCCTCCGGCTGCACCCTGCTGTTCCTATTCAGCACATAGACTTCATACTCTTTTTTGACATAGTACTCGGCTGCATAACGGCTTACAAAAACCGTACCGCCAGTAATAAGCGCCTTCTTCATTGTCCTGTCCCCCTTAAGGATTTCCCTCTTTTTCTACGCACATTATATTACTATTATAGATCACCGGTCAACACAGGACCGCACCGGAGGCATCCGCAAATATGCAGGCGGTTATTTCAGCAAAAAAGGAGATACCGGCGTTTCATCCTGCATCTCCTTATTTTCAATTTTTCTCTGCAATTTTTGCTTACTCAGCCTTGATATACTTATCAAGAATTTCCTGAATGGTTCCGTCTGCAATCAATTCTTCCAATGCTTTGTTTACCGCATTCATTAAATCAGGATTGTTTTTGGAGATACATGCTGCATAATCCTCAATCGCATATTCCGTATCAAGAATTATCAATCCTTCATTTGCAGCAACAAAACTAAGCGCCGGCTGGTTATCAATGATCACTGCATCTACTTTACCCTGCGTAAGCGCAAGAACCGCATCTGCACCCTTATTGTACTGCTCCACATAATCTGCGCCAAATTCTTCCGTTGCATAAATATCGCCTGTTGTAGAAAGCTGCACACCGATCATATGTCCTGCAAGATCATCAACAGAAGTGATCTCTGATCCCTCCGGAACGATGACAGACTGAATACCGGTTGCATATGATGTAGTAAAATCAACATTCTGAAGCCGTTCCTCTGTTACCGTCATGCCGGCAAGTCCCATATCCACCTTACCCGTCTGAACCGCTGTAATGATCGAACCAAACTCCATGTCCTGAATCTCCAGCTCTAATCCCAGCTTATCGGCAATCGCCTGTGCAACCTCCGCATCAATCCCTACGATCGCATCCCCTTCATAATACTCGTAAGGCGGAAAATACGCGTTCGTCGCCATAATCAACTTACCCTCTGTCACTGTTGTAAACGTTGCAGCTCCATTATCAGCATTCGCCCCTGTCGCAGCACCATCACCACATCCACACAGCATCGCCATAACCAACGTCAAGGCAGCCGCCAGCAAAAAATAACTCTTAAATAATTTTTTCATACAATTTCTCCTCTCCTGTCATTACTTTCACTCATGATATCATGCATTACAATCGTCAATAATTAGGAATTATAACTAATTTTATGGAAAAAAGCAAGTCAAAGCATAAGCTTTCCTTCAGCCTCCCTGATTTTTCCATGCTCCATACCATAAGCAACCGCATTATTGACCGCTTTTTCGATGACTGTTCCCATTCTGGTATAGCCAAATTTCTTTCCTGTTTCCCTGATAAGATCCTCTCTGCTCACTGCCACCTGTTCCGCCAGCGCTTCCATAACAGCGCACAATATTTCCTGTACCGCTATTTCATCCATGCTCCTGTGATTGCCAAACTGATCCTCCGCGCGGTAATTGTCATATTCCTCCGGCTTCTGATCAATGCGCCAGTAAAATGTATTGTCGGCTTCTACCGTTTCAGATCTCTGCACATTTTGCAATGCCGTATCAAATACATGCTCTACTCTGCTGCCAGTTCTGGCAATCTCCCATGCACCAAGTACTTTCCGCAACATATACTTTCTGCTGACCGGCGCTTCCGTGATCAGGATCTGAACGATAAGCTGACGGATCGACTGTAAAGTTTCCGGCTCATAAAAACTTTCACTCATGCCCTTCTTTACAGGCGGAACAGACTGATACGGCAGCTTTTTCCCAGAAGGCATTTCCGCTTCCGAGACCTTTTCAAATACCAGCGACTGCTTCTCATCAGCATTTGCACCGGCAGCTCCTCCGCTTCCGGGCTCACCTGTCCTGCTCTGAATGTCTGCATCTGCTGCCAGTTTTTCCTGTTCCATTAATTCCCTGATCTTTTGATCAACTTCTCCTAAAATCTTCTTGGAGTTATCCAGATAATCCAGTGCCCATATCCTCATGATGTTCCAGCCAAGTCCCGCTAAGACACCGGGCTGCAGGATATAACGGTCTTTTGACAAGGACGCTTCCTTACTGTTCTCTCCATCCAATAAAATACCCAACAGATACCTATCCGGATGTTGTGGATGAATGACGCCGATATCCAGCTTATATTTGGAATCGCCGATATTCGTCCTTACGGCATAACCCATAGCTTCCATCGCACCGGCGATCTCCTCTGCCAGTCCATCCTTACGCAGATCCTGATGACCGGCATGTACTGCCAGCGCTCCTCTTCCCCTTGCCGCATACTCCAAAAATCCTTTCAGTCCTGCAACCCCTTCAGAGCGTGTTCTTGACAGATCGATCTGCTCCGGACGGATCACCGCATAGACGATCATACTCTTGCGCGCTCTGGAGATCGCAACATTTAACCGCCTCCATCCGCCCTCCTGATTGAGCGGTCCGAAGTTCATAGATACCTTACCATTCTCATCCGGTCCATAGCCCACGGAGAACAGGATCACATCCCTCTCGTCTCCTTGGACATTTTCCAGATTCTTAATAAACACCGGTTCCTTTGACTGGGCATCCATATCGCCAAGTTCCGGATATTTGGTAAATTCCTCCATTAAGAGATCCTCGATCAGGTTCTGCTGTACGGAACTGAACGTTACGACGCCAATACTGTCCTTACGCAATTCATCATCCTGAAGCCTTCGAATGATTTCTGCCACAACAGCTTCTGCTTCTGCCCTGTTCTGCTTTGTCTTTCCCTTATCATAACTTCCCTTGACCGGAATCAGCTTCACTTCCGAAACAAGGTCATTTGGTGAAGGGAACGTATAAAGTTTATTGTCATAGTATTTCATATTGCTGTATGCGATCAGGCTTTCATGTCTGGAACGGTAATGCCACTTGAGATACTCCTGCGGCATGGAGATCGCCAGACAATCATCCAACAGACTCTCCAGATCTTCCTGCTCATAATTCTCCTCATCCACATGATTGGAAGAAAAGAAACTTGTGGGCGGAAGCTGATTGGGGTCCCCGACAACGACAACATGATCTCCTCTTGCGATGGTCCCCACTGCCTCGCTGGTCTCTAACTGTGACGCCTCGTCGAAGATCACCAGGTCAAATTTTGGAAACTTCGGATCAATATACTGCGCCACCGAAATGGGACTCATCAGCATACAGGGGGAAAGTTTGCGAAGCAGTGTGGGAATCTCATTAAACAGTTTACGGATAGACATCATCCTGCCTTTGCTCTTGATCGCCCTCTTTAGAATACCCATCTCTGAGGAAGAAGCGCTCTCAACCGCACTGTTCGGCACCTTCGCTGATAAGCCTGCAACCAGCTCCTGTATCGTCAGGTCTTGGAATTTTTCAAGCAGCGCATCATATTCCGCAATCTGGTTTTCATACTGGCTTCCCTGAAAATGGTTCAGTTTGTCATCCTGAGTAATCGTCTTGATGCTAAGTCCATAATATAGATTGCAAAGCACGGCTCTTACCATGGTATCCGTCTTAACGATTCCTTCATGATAAGCCTCCACCAGCTGCGAAAGTCCCTGCTCCTTTACCTGCGTTTCAACCTGATTAAAGGTTACCCACTCCTTGAATGTGTCCATCGACTTTTGATACCGTGCAAAGGTATCTGCGGCGTCCATAAGCCAATGGGCGCCCTTTTCTTCCTGCGTCAGGTCGATATGATATCTGCCGGTCATTTCATCCAAGGCACGAATATCCTCGCACAAACTTTCTGTATATTCCAATATCTGCTGACTGTCTGTATCTGTAAAATCCCGTGTCTGTACTCCGCCCGCAGCGGAGGATACCGACAGATTTCCTATCCTGGAAATATTTTGTATCAATTGACCCCTGTCACCAAAAGACAAGGAATGCATGCACTGATATATCTTCACGGTTTTATCCACCGACGCCTGCAGCTTTGTAAAATCCGTATTGATGCCTGCGTACATCCCTCCTGTCAGCGAAGTGATTTCCGCTGGTACGGATGTTATCTTATTTTGCAGTTCCATCAGGAGATTGAGCTGCTCATAGACCGCCGGAAGATTTTCTTTTGTTATCTTTTTGGGCTCCTTTGCGTACAGCCTGATCTCCTTTAACAGTTTATTTGTCTGCAACAATCTGGGCAGAACCCAGCTGTTCTGCGCTTGTTTATACCGAAGTGAAGCGTCCCCGGCAGGGTATTGTAAGATCTGCGGTTCGTAGGAAGCAAGGATTTCCGCCTGCTTCTGCTGATATTCCCGCCCTGCCGCAGCCATATGATGAAGCTGCTCTACCATCCCCGCATGATCAGGCAGTTCCAGCAGCGCCGTCAGTACCGGAGCCGGGTCTTTCAACAATACGCATAATGCAAGTATTTTTTCTATGGTATCCCGGCTGTCTCCATTGACTACACCAGCCCATTCTTTTAACCGGCTTACTTTTGATACTGCCTGTCTGCAGACCGCTTCCATCTCCTGAAGCTCTTTTGCAAGCTGGTCGCGGAGTTCTATGCTGTACTGCACTCCTTCATAGCCCACCCACGGACTTTGATCATAAGTACCGGCGATCCGCGCCGCCGCTTCATAATCCTTTACCTGCCGTATCCATCCTTCGATCTGCTCCCCGGTCAGAGCATTCACCTGTTCCCTGTCAAATGTCACACAGCCCTTCTGGTCAATATTCTGCTCATAGCAGGAGATGGCTTCATACAGGGAACACCCGTATTCTCTCTTACGATGGATCGCCTCCATGATATAATTAAGCTGACCGCGTACTTTTTTTAACTCCTCCGCCGTCGTCTGATACTCTTCCGGACTCTTGATCCTTCCAATCTCCAACGCCTGATTCAGCTGATTTAACACAGAGGTTTTATTGGTTTTATTAGAATGCAGCTCTAAGCAGAACGGTCCTAAACCGATCTTTTCCAGACGGCTTCGGACAACTGATAACGCTGCCATCTTCTCTGCCACAAACAGAACAGATTTTCCCTGATACAAGGCATTGGCTATCATATTAGTAATGGTCTGGGACTTTCCTGTTCCCGGCGGTCCATGCAGAACAAAGCTCTGCCCGCCTGCAGCTGCTGCGATGGCAACCATCTGTGAAGAATCGGCACTTAACGGAACTGCCATACTCTCCGGGGGTATCTTCTCATCAAGGTTGGTATCGTCGATTTCAAGCTTCTCCTCCTGCCATGTCATCCTGCCTTCCATCAGACTGGCAACCACTTTATTCGCCAAAAGATCTTCCGATCTGCTGCGAAGATCATTCCACATGACAAAGCGCCCAAAAGAGAATAATCCGATAAATGCCATATTTTCAATATTCCATTGACGCTTCTCAAGAATACTCTGCCGGATGATATGAAATACCAGCGGAAGGTCTATCCCATGTTCATCACAGGGCAATGGGTCCAGACCACTGATCTTGATCCCATGAACCTGCCTCAGATATTCCAACAACGTGATATTGATCTGGGTCTCTTCGTCGCGGCTGCGGATAACATAGCCCTTGTTACGGAAATTACGAACCAGATCAATGGGGATCATAACAAGCGGCGCATACCTCGCCTTTTCCGATACATCGCTCTCATACCAGCGCAGGAAACCAAGGGCAAGATAAAGGGTATTTGTACCGTTCTCTTCCATACTGACGCGGGTAGCGCGTTGCAGGCTCTTTAAGCTCTTATCCAGTTCTTCCGTCTTCAAAAACGTACGGATCCGGTGATTTTTCATTTCCTCACCGGCAATCTGTTCTATGTAATCCTTCTCATTCTCAATCTCGTATATTCTGGCATCCTTGGATGTCCCCGTCCATTCCGCCGGGACCTCCATCATCAAAAAGTCTTCTCCGTCCGCCAGACAATTTTCCAATTCTCCCAGATCCGCCGCCATGAGCTGAATGGTATTTTTCGTGGCACGAAAATTTAAAAGTGTATTACGCAGACTAAAATCCAGTAGTTTCCGCTCCCAGACTTTCATACGGGTGGGTGCAGTTTCTTCCTTCGCCACAGTATCATTGAAACGCTTCGCAAGGTCTTTAGGCGCTTCCCCATAAGCTGTCTTACCATCCGGATCATCCTCTCCCATCCATCCGCCATTATCATAGGACTGCTCCAGCTTCACCGGAATCGGTCTTATCCCACTTGTTCGGCATCTGCGCACGTCAATTGCATACTCAAATTCTTCCTCATGAAGCAGATGCGCCTTACCATGGGCTAATGCAGTATCAAAATCAACATTTTTCCCTTCCACAAAGTCTGTACACTCAACCAGCAAAAGCTCCTCCGCACCTTCTGCAAGCCGTTTTGACAGCGCGGAAACATCATCCACAGCACAGTCTGCAAATGTCTGTTCCTCCAGCCATGCCCCCGCAAATGCATGCCCTTTGATAAACAGCAGAAGTGGATGGATGCCCACAGCTTCCAGACAGGAAGCATACAATACGGAAAGATCCAGACAGGTTCCCTGTTTTTGTTCTAATAAAACATGCGGCAGTCTGATTCTCTGCCCCATTTCCTCATAGCTTGCCGGGGGATTCGTATAAATGATATGCTCCTCATGAAGCGATGCAAAGATCGCCGCCATCTGCATTTTTACATGGTTTGGATTCTGTGTCTGATAACCGGTAAAAGACGGCGCGGCATTCCACTGTTTTAAGATCGCAGAGGCTTTCGTCAGGATCGACGCGATCACCGGATGATTGGGCATCACAAAAGCAGCTGACATTTCCGGCATGATCATCAACCCGCTCCACTGGTCGTATGCCAGTACTTCGATCTCATGGTGAAAAGTTCCGATGATATTCCTGTCAGAATCATTCGTCGTATCCGTTTCCTTCGACAAAACCAGGATCTCCATACTTCCCACGATCCGCTCTGTCAGCGAGAACAGATACTCCGAAGACAACAGGATCTGCACCGGACTGATTTCCACGGATGCGCCGCTTTCCAGTCTGGGGATGGCATAAGAATATTCTTTCGCAAACGCCGGATGGAAACTGATCTTAACCACCAGCTCATGTAATGTTTCCTCAGAAATATTCTGAATGATCAGGTTTCTGATGACCGGTACATAATTCTGCTGCATCGAAAAATTGATGCTTGCCGAAAACTGTCCGGTGACGGAAACTTTATCTTTCCGCTCCACCATTTCCGGCATGATTTCTGATACCTTCATCGTCCCTGTATTTTCTTCCATAGAGTATAATTCCTCCGTTAATCTTCGTTATCTGCATTGGCGCAAATATATTCTTTATAATATATACTTGTACTGCATCTCTCGCAGATCTTTTCCGCCGATATTATCATTCAGATAGTTTCCGCTGGGTGTAAAGCCCGCTTTTTCATAAAATTTTCTAGCTCTTAAATTGTCTTCAAGTACCCACAAAAATATTTCATCAAAACCAAGTTGACCCAATTCTTCAATAACAGCATCAAGCAGCAGTTTACCATATCCTTTTCCTATGTACTGAGGCAGAAAATAAATTGAGACAATCTCACCCAAATCACTAAAATCTGAAAATCTGGATTTGCAGTAACTGGATGTACCAATGAACATACCATCTTCAATCAGTACAAGCGTATTCATTCCCTCTTTCTCTATATTAGAAGCCCAACATCCTGCGGGTATACTTTCAAGATAGCTTTCCGGAATGATATCCTTATATGCAAATTTCCAGCTTTCCTCATAAATACGACTAATCGCAAGTCTATCATCGCTTTTCTGTATATGCCTGATTTCCATAAATTTATCCTTTTAAAATCGAATTTCTCTCACATATCAAATGAAATGCGAATACTCTAGCTCTGACTTCTGACAATTTCCTCCGTCGCCTTCATAGCGTCTAAGGTCATGGAAAGCAGACGGTCAAGCTCCCAGCCAAGCTGCTCCGCTCCTGTTCTGATAATATCTCTGGAACACCCTGCTGCAAATTTTTTATCCTTAAATTTTTTCTTCAGGCTGCTAAGTTCCATATCCGTACAGCTCTTTGACGGTCTCATCAAAGCTGCCGCACCGACAAGCCCCGTCAGCTCGTCTGCCGCAAAAAGCACTTTTTCCATTTCATGCTCTGGTTTTACTTCGGAACAGATCCCATAGCCATGACTACAGACAGCATGTACCAGTTCCTCCTCCGCATCGATCTCCGCCAAAAGTTCCGGTGCTTTAACACAATGCTCCTCCGGATAATTTTCAAAATCCACGTCATGTAAAAGACCGCAGAGACCCCAGAAATCTTCATCACCATGTCCCAATTCCTTTGCATACCAGCGCATCACTGCTTCTACAGTGTATGCATGCTGCAGATGAAATGTATCCTTGTTGTACTTTTTTAATAATTCCAGCGCCTTTTCACGTGTTACTTTTGTTTCCATTAAATGTAGCCTCCTTTACCCTCTTTTTAATCATAAATATTTTAGATAATTGCGAAACTCTGATCGGATTCTTACCTATTGTGCATCATTGACAATTCATCGCAGGCACGCTTGCGCTGCGCGTCGCACGCAGCGGTACTGCCGGCAGGCTCCCCAGCACCTGCTTATGAATTTGTCAATGCTGCACAATGAAATTTCAACTATTAAAAGTTTCGCAATTACCTGTCATAAAAGTTTTTTCAAAATTCCACGAAAAATCTAAATTTTATTATACATCATAAAAATACATTCCACCACAAAATTCTCAGACATTAGAAAAGCACTGATTTAATCAGTGCTTTCCAAAAAAGCGCTGTCAATCCTCAGATCAACAGCGCGTTCCTGTTATTTCATTTCTATAAATTTATAACCGTCTTCTTCTATTGCATTACGAAGTGCAGACTCTTCTGGTTAAGTCTCTGTGTTGATCACCGCCGTTACGGC
>CAMWHY010000095.1 GCA_947174185.1 uncultured Lachnospiraceae bacterium
AACTGGTGGCAAAAGACAGGCTTGCCATTGGCGACGCATTAAAGAGGGTGTCCCTAGGATATTTCCAGAAAAACAGCACCGGAAATATTTTAAATTCAATTACAACAGGCTTAAATACGCTGGAGAACATGGGAATACGCATGATCGATAATTTTATTGGAGGGTATCTGAATTTTCTTGTCATCTTCCTCAGCCTGCTTATGTTTTCTCCGATGACGGCACTGATCGCGCTGGCAGGAGCGGCCGGCTCTTTCCTGTTTCTTCTGCTGGTATCAAGGCACAGCGTAAGGAATGCGCCGGTAGAGGTCAGGGCCGGCCAGAACTTATCTGCCGCCGTGCTGGAATATGCCCGCGGGCTGTCAACCGTGAAATCTTTTGGTCAGGGCGGGGCATCACAGCAGAGCATGAAAGAGGCGGCAAGGGAGAACCGTGACATCCGGCTGAAGATCGAATACGGTTTTACACCGGCAAACTGCGGGCATCTGCTGGTATTGAAGGCGGCGTCTGTCCTGCTGGCGGGAACTGCCTGCGCGCTTTGCCTGGCAGGGGATATGGAGATGCCGGTCATGCTGATGTTTGTATTCTTTTCCTTCGGCATCTTTGGCTCACTGGAGCCGGTCAGCGACAGCGCCCATGTGCTTGGGGTCATTAACACGGCTATGGATCAGATCGATGCATTAAAGGAAAGCAATTATATAGACCATGATGGAAAAGAGGTCACTCTTGGGAGTTTCGGGATAGAATTCCGTCATGTGGATTTTGGCTATGACAGCAGGACTGTATTGAAGGATGTCAGCTTTATAATCCCGGAAAAAACATCTACTGCGATTGTAGGTCCCTCCGGCAGCGGCAAGACCACCATCTGTAACCTGATCGCCCGGTTTTACGATGTGCAGAAAGGAAGCGTTCTTGTGGGCGGCCATAATGTGCGTGAGTTTACTTGTGACAGCCTTTTGAAAAACATTTCCATGGTGTTCCAGAATGTATATCTGTTCAATGACACGATCATGAACAATATCCGCTTTGGCCGGCCGGATGCCACAGATGAAGAGGTGTATGCCGCAGCGAAAGCAGCAAGATGCCATGATTTTATACAGTCCTTGCCGGATGGATACGGCACTATTGTAGGCGAGGGCGGCGGAACGCTGTCCGGCGGTGAAAAGCAGAGAATCAGCATTGCGCGGGCCATGTTGAAAAACGCACCAATCATTATATTGGATGAGGCGACTGCCAGTGTCGATCCTGAAAATGAGCATCTGATCCAGGAAGCAATATCAGAACTGACCCATGGGAAAACAATCATTACGATTGCGCACAGGCTTGCCACGATTGAAAATGCAGACCAGATCCTGGTCATTGACAACGGCACAGTGGCACAGAGGGGTACGCATAAACAGCTTTTAGGACAGGAAGGCACTTACCGTGAGTTTGTAAGAATCCGTGAAGAGGCAGAGGACTGGCAGATACAGTGATCTGAGGCAGTTTATTTCAGGATAAATGATTTATATAACAGCGGCTTGGGAGACCAGGCCGTTTTGATTTTCGAATTAATTCTACATAAACTGTGCATCCACTTGACAAAACCTGCTTTGCTGGATTATAATAACACCGTTATTGATAACGGCGTTATCAAAGAAAGGATTTTTATATGGCAGTAAAAGATCATTCGCTGGATGACAAAATCATAGAGGCTGCTTTTGGCGAATTTATGGAACATGGCTTTCTTGCGGCGTCCCTGCATAAGATCGCGGATATTGCGGGTGTTACGACAGGGGCTCTGTACACTAGGTATAAAAATAAAGACGCACTTTTTTGCAGTCTTTTGGAAGGGATTTTTACAGTGATCCGGGATTCGGCGGAACCTGCCACAGAGCAGTACCGAAAGGCAGAAGAAAGTGGAGATATTAATGATTTTCTGGCGGCGATGGAATATGAAGCACGGATTTATATGGATGTTCTTTTTGAACATTATGAGGAGTGCGTACTGTTTTTTTGTAAGAGCGACGGCAGTTCGGCAAAGGAATCCCTAAATGCAATGATAAAACATAAAGCCGACACCACAGTGGAGTTTTTTGAAAAAACGGCAGTACGGCCGGTAAACCGGGAAGCCGTGCGTCTTCTGATGGAAGCGAATTTCCATGCCTACCGCCAGCTTTTGGATGCCGGGTATGGAAAAGAAAAGGCGGCAGCCTGCATGGAAACTGTCCAGAATTTTATAGAGGCTGGCTGGAAAGAATTGTATGGGAAGATCCATAGCACATAAATTTTGTGGGCTGGCTTTCCCAAGGGTTTAGCCCGCTATTTTTTTGACTATGGGTTAGTATAAACTAACAGCAAGAAGGAATGATGTGATGATTGATTTTGAGTTTGATTTCCGTTATGAGGGCGTAAAAACCCCTGCACTGAAAAATGTACAAGGGAAAATAGGGAAAGGGAAATGCATTGTGCTTTGCGGTGGGAGTGGATGTGGGAAATCAACGCTGTTGCGCTGTATCAACCACCTTGTCCCCCAGTTTTATGAAGGGGAGCTGGAAGACTTCTGCCGTATACAGGGCAGGGATACAGGGGAACTTTCCGTCGGCGAGGTGGGAGGGCTGGCAGCGTCTGTGTTCCAGGATCCCCGCAGCCAGTTTTTTACCATCAACAGCTCTACAGAAGTAGCTTTCAGTTTGGAAAACCATGGTGTCTCTCAGGAGGAGATGGCAAGGAAAGTAGAAGAGGCGTTTGAATTGTTTTCACTTGACAGCTTGAAAGATCGGAATGTCTATGAACTGTCAAGCGGGGAGAGGCAACTCATATCTATCCTTTCTGCCTGGGCGCTGGATACCGATATCCTTTTGTTAGACGAACCGACGGCAAATCTGGATTTTGCCGCGATCAGGCAGCTTGGGGAACTGTTGTCAAAGCTGAAGGAGCAGGGAAAGACACTGATCTTAAGCGAACATCGTCTGTATTACCTTTCCGGGATTGCAGATGAATACTGGCTGATGGAAGGAGGGCAGCTTAAGGGACGCTATACGGAAGATGAAATAAAAGCCATGCAGAATGAAGGAGATATCCCGTTACGGACCCTTGCTTTGAGCGATGTGGCTCTTTCGGCGAAGCCGCCTGCAGAAAATGAAGGTTTTATGCCATTTGTATACCATACAGAGGATTTGCATTTTGGATATCGAAAAAAGAAGGAGGAACTGCTTCGCGGTGTTTCCTTTACTGCCCGCTGCGGGGAGGTGGTAGGGATCATAGGGCAAAATGGCAGCGGAAAAACGACAATGGGGAAAATTTTGGCCGGCCTTTTACGCCCGTCTGCCGGAGATATTTTTGTGGACGGCAAAAAAATGAAAAGTCGGGAATTGCAGAAAAATGCGCTGTTTGTCATGCAGGAATCAGAGTTTCAGTTTTATACCAATTCTGTGATGAATGAATTGCGGTATGGGCATAAGGACACGCCTGAATTTCGGGAAGAGGCAGAGCGTCTGCTGAAAAAATTCGGGATGTGGGAATGCCGGGATCGCCATCCGTTTGCACTGTCGGGAGGGCAGATGCAGAAGCTGTCGCTGATGATCGCATACTTTTCATCAAAGCGGGTTGTCATCCTGGATGAACCGACAGCGGGGCTGGATGCAGGGAGCCTTAAGGCCTGTGCAGAACTGATTCGGGAAATGCAGCGTATCAAACTTGTCTTTGTTATTACCCATGACATCGAACTGATTGCGCAGGCCTGCACGAGATGTATCTGCATGGCATATGGGAAAACAGAACAGGAGATCCGCCTGACGGATGATGCACAGTTAAAAATGGTTGTAGACTATATGGAGGACAATTTCCGGATGGGAACGAATGTCCCTGCGGAAAAGGCCGCAGACCGAAAATGCCGGTTACATCCGGCGGTTAAGCTGATGTTCTGGCTGGCGGTCATGGCCGCTGTCTCCCTTTCAGACAATCCGCTGCTGTTATCTGTCTATGCCGCCTTGGTTTTGATGCTCTTTGCGGATGGCTGGCCCGCCTTGGCACTTGCAGGCGGAGGGGTTATGGCGGTGCTTTTGGGAGCGGACAGCCTGCTTTCCCATACGCCGGTATATTTTTATGCCGCAGTATTGCTTCCGAGGATTCTGGCGGTCTCGCTTTCCGTCTATCCGCTGATTGGGAGGGACGAGGCATCCCGGACGCTCGCCTGCTTTCGGGCAGTACATATGCCGGAAAGGCTGATCATGGTCTGTTCCGTGATCTTCCGGTTCTTTCCTGTCCTTTCCGGGGATATGAGGCTGATGAGGCAGTCGGTGCGGACGCGGGGTGTTTATCCTGATTTCCTCCAGAAACTGCGTTCCCTGCCGGAATATCTGGAGATTCTGACCGTGCCGATGGCATTACGGGTGATCCGCATCGCAGAAACGCTTTCCGCCTCGGCCGAGACAAGAGGGATCGCACTGGGTGGGAAGCGCAGCTCATATGTGTGTTTACGTTTTCATCTTTGGGACCTCATTTTCATTTTCCTGCTGATTGTCGCCCTGGTAATCGGATTGATAAGATAAGCGGTTCATATTTTAGAAAAGGAGATTATTTATCATGAACACAAACAAGAAACTGAAGGTAAAGGATATTTTTACGGTTGTCCTGCTTGCACTGATCAATGTTGTAATTTTCTTTGCAAGCTCGCTGCTGTATGCGACGCCCGTCACCATTATGCTGATGCCTGTATTTTTCTCGCTGCTGGAAGGAATCGTGTTTTTTATGATCGGCACGAAGGTAAGGAAGCCGGGGGCCATGATGCTCTATGCAGTAGTCCGGGGCATCCTTGGCGGTTACCTCCCTTACGTCCTGCTTTATTTCCTGTCCGGTATTGTCTCGGAACTTATCCTCCGCAAATCCGGCTACGGCAGTGCGAAAGGGCTGACCATAAGCTATATCCTATGCCAGCTGTGCGCCGCCCTGGGCAGCACGATCTATCCTTACGTCATTGCCGCAAAATCCATGGCGGATATGGCGGTCACGGATGGACGGCAGGAAAATATTGATGCGGCTTCCCGTATGCTTCTGTCAGGAGGATGGATCGCCCTGCTGGCAGGCGTTGTCATCACCGCCTTTTTTGGCGCTATGATTGGGAAGCGGGTGGTGAAAAAGCATCTGGAGGCAGTCGGCATGGAAGGGTGATACGCAGGTACATCAGAATAAATAGGATTGAGGGGAACAGAAATCAATAAGTTAGTGAAAACTAACCAAAAAGGAGGAACTGATATGCAGAAACAAAATCCGCTGCTTCGTATCTGGGGTTGGGGGAAAGACGAACATGGCAGCCTGATTTGTGCTGTCCTGGGGGCATTCCTTGGTGTTGCGTTGGGAATGCTGCCTTATTTTGCGGCGGCGCAGATTATCATTCAGATGTTGGCAGGGAAAACAGACCTGTCCCTTTATGTGCCGTGGTTAGGCTTGGGGCTGGCGGGGTATGTCGCACGGACTTTTCTTTATAACGTGGCCCTGTCAGTGTCACATAAGGCGACTTTTTCCATACTGAAGACTATCCGGCAGAAGATACTGGAAAAGCTGCCAAAGCTGCCGCTTGGGACAGTCATGGATATGTCCAGCGGGAAGATGAAGCAGATTATTGTGGATCAGGTAGAGGGCATGGAAACCACGCTGGCGCATTTGTTTCCGGAAATGACCGCCAACATTGCGGGACCGTTGTTGATCTTGATCTATCTGTTTATCCTGGACTGGCGTATGGCGCTGCTATCCCTTGTGACCATTCCTTTAGGGCTTGCGTTTATGATGACGGTCATGGGGAATTATAGCAAGGATTATGAAGGAGCGGTAAAGGCCACCCATGAAATGAGCGGGACGATGGTGGAATACATAAACGGCATTGAAGTCATCAAAGCCTTTAACCAGGGGAAAACGTCTTATGCCAAATTTACGGATAAAGTGCGGGCAAATGCGGCTTACTACTATAATTGGATGAAAAGATGCCAGTTCGGGATGTCTATGTCATATGCCATTGTGCCGGCTACATTGATCGCAGTGCTGCCTACGGGCTGGCTGCTGTACAGGGGCGGCAGTTTATCTGTAGAGACTTTTATCACGATTATCATATTGTCCCTCGGTATTGCGGGGCCGCTGATCGCAGCGATGGGTTTTGTGGATACCCTCGCACAAGTCGGCACGACCGTAGCAGCGGTGGATGAGCTTCTGATGGCGGAGGAACAGCAGCATGGGGACAGGGAAGCAGTCCTGAAAGGTACGGATATTGAGCTTTCCCATGTTTCTTTCGGCTACCATGGGGATCAGGATATCCTGCGTGATGTGAGCCTCTCTATCCCCGCAGTGAGCATGACGGCCCTGGTTGGGCCTTCCGGCTCTGGAAAGTCCACTATAGCCAAACTGATTGCGGGCTTTTGGGATATGAAGGAAGGCGCGGTGTCGATCGGTGGCGTGGACGAAAAGAAAATCCCTTTGGAACAGCTATATGATCAAGTGGCGTTTGTTTCCCAGGACAATTATCTGTTTGATGAGAGCATCCGCGAGAATATCCGCATGGGAAAACTGTCGGCCACGGACAGCCAGGTGGAAGCCGCAGCAAAGGCCGCAGGCTGCGATTCCTTTATCCGGTCGCTTGAAAGGGGATACGAAACAAAAGTGGGCAGCGGCGGTACGCACCTTTCCGGAGGGGAGCGCCAGCGGATTGCTATTGCAAGGGCAATGTTAAAGGATGCGCCCATTGTGATCCTGGATGAGGCGACTGCTTATATCGATCCTGAAAATGAGGCGATCATCCAGAAGGCGATTGCGAAACTGGTACAGGGAAAGACGGTCATTGTGATTGCGCACAGGCTTTCCACTATTAAAGACGCGGATAAAATCGTTGTGGTAAAAGACGGGCAGATAGAAGCTGCTGGAAAACATAAGGAGCTAAGGCAGGGCTGCCCGCTGTATGAAGCAATGTGGCAGGCACATATCGGGGCAAAGGACGGTGACGCAGTATGATAGAGACATTCAGGAAAATATGGAAATTTGCAGGGGTAGAGCGACCCAACATAGGAAAATCCGCGGCGGTCAATTTCTTAAACGCGGTATTTCATATGTTTGAAGTCAGTGCTATTTATTTTGTGATCGTGGCTCTGACAAACCAGTCTGCGACAGGTGGAGAAGCGGGGAACAGTGCGGCATGGACAGCATTGGCGTTTATGGCTGTCAGTATTATTGGTAATGCCGTAACAAACAACTTTTCCAAGATGCAGCAGACACACGCAGGCTATTTCATGGCGGCCAACGAAAGGATCAAGATTGGAAACCTCTTAAAAGGGGTGCCAATGGGGTACTTTAATGAGAACAGCCTTGGCGAAGTGACGGGTGTCTGCACTACGGTACTTGGGAATATTGAAATGCTGGTTCCCATGACATTGGTGAATATCATGAGCGGTATCATCGGCACGATTGTGTTTACCATTATGATCATTATATTTGAATGGCGTGTGGGGCTTATCTCGGCGGCGGGCATCATCTTGTACTTTCTGGTGATATCTTCTATGGAGAAAAAGTCTGCGGTAATTGCACCCAATGCTCAGAAGTCACAGACGGCGCTCACATCGGCAGTGCTGGAATATGTGCAGGGGATGGGTGTGGTCAAGTCATTTAATTTGAGCGGCAGGGGAGATAAGAGGCTTCAGGATGCTTTGGAATTTAACCGGAAAAGCAACCTTGATATGGAAAATCTTATGACGCCGTACATGATACTCCAGGAGCTTGTGCTGCAGATAGCAGGAATTGCGATGATATTGGTATCCATTATCTGCTGGGCAGATGGCACGATGTCCCTTGCCAATGCGCTGATGTGTATCGTGATGTCCTTCCTGGTGTTCGGTCAGATCAAACTGTTCGGCATGGGCATTGCCATGCTGCGTCTGACTTCCACAAGCATTGAACGTACTCTGCAGACGGAGGAAATGGAACAGATGGATGAGGATGGCAGTGCGATCCATCCAAAGGAGCATGGGATTGAATTTAGCGGTGTGCATTTTTCATACGAAAACAAGGAAATACTGCATGGGATTGATGCGGTGCTTCCGGACAGGACTACCACGGCGGTAATTGGCCCTTCCGGTTCCGGCAAGACCACGCTTTGCAATCTGATTGCCCGCTTTTGGGATGTAGACAGCGGAAGCGTGAAGATAGGCGGCAGAGACGTGCGGAAATATACATTGGAATCTTTGATGGAGCAGATCAGCATGGTGTTTCAGAACGTATACCTTTTTGCGGATACGATTGAAAACAATATCAAGTTTGGCAGGCCGGAAGCGACTCATGCAGAGGTAGTGGAAGCGGCAAGGAAGGCCTGCTGTGCAGACTTTATTGAGGCTCTCCCGGATGGATATGATACGGTTATCGGGGAGGGCGGTGCATCGCTTTCCGGCGGCGAGAAACAGAGGATCAGCATTGCAAGAGCCATGCTGAAGGATGCCCCCATTGTTATTCTGGATGAGGCGACTGCTAATGTGGACCCGGAGAACGAGGACCGACTTCAGAAGGCCATCGAGGAATTAACAAGGGATAAGACCATTATCATGATCGCCCACAGGCTGAAGACCGTGCGGAATGCCGACCAGATACTTGTGGTGGATGACGGGCGCATTGTCCAGCAGGGCAGGCATGAGGAACTGATCGGGCAGGAAGGCATCTATGCTGATTTTGTGCTTGGGCGGAAAGAGGCTATTGGTTGGAAACTGAATACATAGTGGATAGCCATTTCCTGATTTTCAATTGATAGTTAGTCTATTGACAAACAAGTTAGTTTGTACTAACCTATATATAACCAAATTAAAGAAAAATGAAGTGGATATGGTGGAAAGCTTAAAGGGAAATCGAGAATAAATATTGTGGTAATCAGACGAAGAGGGAGGCACTATTTTATGGAAGCAGATAAACTGCAAACGATACAGAAAAGGATGATGTATATTATCCCGGGCATGATCTGTTTTATGATAGGCGATTATTGTATGGGCATCGAACCTGTTGACAGCTATGCTATTTCCGGGATGATTTCATCCGGTTGGCTTACAATTGCTGATTGGAGAATCACACTCTCAAATATCGGGGGCATGGCAGGTTCAGTGTTTTACACAGTAGCGGCATTGTCTTTTGTGAGCTTTCTGAAGAATCGGCTTTCGAATCTGCAAAACAAATGGAATAGACGAATTTTGAGCGTCTACATGGCAGGATTGATTTTGGGCTGTATATCCTTTATGTACTTCCATCTTGCCTGCGGTACGTTGATCCATAATTACAATGTTATTTACGGTGCGTCCAACGGGGATACGGAACTGGCATTACAAATGTGGAACCGGTCATATATGGTACAGGCTGTACCGTACTGGACTACTTTTATTGCTTTTGATATTGCGGTTACGGGAGGATGGATTGCTCTGATCTTGAAAGGCGTTCTTCCGCTGAAAAAGGTTTGGATTCTCGCTGCACCACTTATAATTACAGGAATTGGTTTCATTTTAGAAGCACTGATCCCGTGGCCGTTTAACGGATTTTCCTCCGGATTTGAGAGCTTTGGATGGATTATCATGTTTCTCGGTGGGATAAGATGTGTGAGGCAAAATTTAGGGAGGTCATAACAGGATGGAGAAAAACGAGAAACGATATGCCAAGCTGATTCGCCAAATTCGCCCGGTGCTGGTGTGCCGGTATGGAGAGGATGAAACGGCCAAGCTTCTGCGCGACATGGAGCCGATTTATGACCGCTTTTTGGCGGAGACACCTTCGATTGGTGGGAAGAAGAACCCGATGAGCATAAATACCGATATGGCGCTCCCGTTTTTTGCGCTATATGAGGCGTCGGGGAGAAGCATTTCCGCTGAAGTCATCAACGAGATGCTGGATGTTGCGATGGTGAGTCAATATCGGAAAATGGGCCGGTTTATCAACGTCAATCGTTTGGATAAGCCGTGGATCATAAAACGCCTTCACCGCCTGATGGAAAGAATGGCCCGGAAAATCAACGCCCACAAGGGCAAGGATTGGAACAACACATGGGGAATCCAAGTCAATCCGGAGGGTCACGATCACGGCTTTGCCATGACATTGGTAGGTTGTCCTATCGCGGACTTCGCCAAAACCCACGGGTATATGGACATCATGCCCCTGCTCTGTGCCGGTGATATCAAAACGGCCGAGGCCATCCACGCAAAGCTCATCCGCCATCACACCGTGGCGCAGGGAGCGGACAGCTGTGATTATTGGTACATAGGAGATCAGGAAAGATGAACTGGACTGTTTTTATCATTGAATGTGTTGTGATGATGGCCGTTTTTGGCTGTCTGGTGTTCGGGATGCTGCTGGCAAATCCGCTGACCTTCATCAGCGACTATCCGCCGGAGATCCAGGAACGCTATTACCGCTCCCAACATAAAGAGGCCGGCAAAGAGGTACTGACTAAGCTCATGGTGGTGAAGAAAGTCACCGCTTTGATCGTGTGTTCGTTCCTCTTTGCGTGGATGGCGCACACCGCCGGAGCAGTTACTTTCCTGGAGGGGCTGCTTGCGATCTACGGCTACATCCTCGTTTGGGCTGTATTCGACACCTGCATCTTGGACTGGCTGATGTTTCCCAATATCAAGAGGGTTCGTCTCCCTGGTACAGAAGACATGGACAAGGCGTACCATCAGAAATGGTTCCATGTGAAGGTCATGATCCCAGTGATCCCGGTCGCTGTGATAGGCGGCGCTTTTATGGCGCTTCTTATGACATGGATATGGTAAGTACAGTAGTTTAGACGAAAAGAAAGGTCAGTGCGGGAAATGATCGTATTACAGTTGATCCTTTACTGTCCAGGAAACATGATAAAAGAACTCCTGTGCACAAAAAGGACCGCATTCCGGAAGAAAATGTGTTTTGGACTGACGGTTTAGGTTGAAAGGAGGATGGTTTTATGCCGAGCATACAGTATAAAATGGTGGAAAGTCTTTTTAAGATTATAGGTGTGAACAAAATGCTTGCTAAGGAAGGAGAGGCATGGGAGAAACTGCTTAAGGATTACTCCATAAAGCAGAAAAAGCCGCTGAAGGTTCCCTATTCTAAATTAAAGGACGAATTTGAAATTGCAGAAAGGAAATTAGGCGGAGTGACTTGCTATGCCGTAAAGAAAAAAGATGTAACGCCTAAGATTGGCGTTTTATATCTTTTTGGCGGGGGCTATATTCTTCCGCCAGATTCAGGCGACCTTATCTTATGCGGACAGATTGCAAAGAACTGTAATGCACAGGTTTGGTTTCCGGTGTATCCGATGGCTCCGGAACATCGGCTTGTAGAAACCTTAAGCAGTACCCTTGATGTATATAAGGATATCCTGCATTTATATTCATCCGAGAATACCCGGATATTTGGTACTTCATCGGGAGGAGGGCAAGCACTATCCCTGTGCACTTATATGAAGCATGAGCAAATGGATATCCCGATGCCGGGAAAGCTGGTGCTGCAGTCGCCCGGAGTGCAGGTTCCGCCGAGTGCGGAGCAAAAACGCAGGATGGAACAGCTTAAAAAATATGATGTCATGATACCGCCTGTATTTTTTGAACAGATTGCCCCGGTGCTTGCTACAGGGGAAGAAGAGTATCTGCTCAGTCCTATCCTTGGGGATATGACGGGATTCCCAAGTACAGATGTGTTCTATGGCACCCATGAGGTCATGTATGCATATCTTGAGGATATGAAAAAGGCATATGAAA
>CAMWHY010000096.1 GCA_947174185.1 uncultured Lachnospiraceae bacterium
GTATTGATATGTATAAAGGATGGGGATTGAAGGATGTGTTTTTCTGGCCTCTTGGATCTCTGAAATTCCCGGAAGAACTGGATTTATCGCAGGAACAGATACAGGATATCAGTCTGCGCAGTAACCAGCTTGTATACATCGGAGAACAGAATATATATAAAAAAGCATTTTTCGAGGAGTTTCAAAAAAGATATCCAAATGCAGAATGCTGGGGGAATGGATGGCCAAACGGATATATCAGCCCTGAAGGAATGCATGATCTGTATATGCATTCGCAGATTGGAGTTAACATACATAATTCAACTGGACCTATCAATTTCCGTACTTATACACTTCCGGCATATGGCGTCATGCAGATATGCGATAACAAATCCAATTTAGGAAAGATCTTCCGTCTGGATGAAGAGGTGGTGGGATTTGATAAAAGCGATGAGTGTATGGAAAAAGTAGAGTATTATTTATCACATACCAAGGAACAGCGGGAAATAGCATTAGGCGGCTGGCGAAGGTGGCAACAGGAATATACTCCGGATGCCGTATGGAAGAAACTTACGGAGCATGTAGAAGATCATTATGTAGAAAGAAATCATGAATATCGTACTGCTTTGCAGAAAAAATTGGAAGATCAGGGAAAATATTATTATTGGAAAAGATTGATCGATCATTTCAGAAGACAAAAACATGAATGAAAATGGGATGTACCGGGAGTAAAAAGTGAATAAAGTAAAAAAAGTTAAAACCATGAATACGGATTCATTGGATTTCATTAAGAAAAATGTTATTATTCTGGCTATTTATATAGGATTGGCCATATTTTTCAATTATGGGATTCTGACAAAGCAGAATCTGATGAAGTGGGATATTATGGATGCTTATTATCCTCTCTGTATGTCGTCGGCAGATCTGCTGAGAAATGGAAGACTGCCATTATGGAACGCGGCGTTTCTGTTTGGATCACCGGTCTATATCATGCTGGGGATTCCCTTTTGGTATCCTACGACGCTGTTATTTGAACTGACTGCGGGTTATTCTTTGATATGTGTTGCAGTTGAGTATTGTATTCATGTGGTGATTGCATGTTTTGGGATGTTTCTGCTGACAAAAGACCATTTGGACCAGGATGAGTTAAAAAATTATGCGATTGCCGGGATTGCCGGAGCTTTTTATGGCTATTCCGGATTGTTTATTTCTAATGCAGAGCATATCATGATCATTGTAAGCGCGGCATGGCTGCCCTGGATTCTTTACTTCGTCAGAAGATATCTGGGAACGAAAAAGCATATTTTCCTGATGTCTGCGGCATTGTGCATGGGACTGAGCATCCTTGGGGGATATCCGGAAATATGGATCGCAACGTTGATTATTCTGGTTCCCTATTTTGTGATCCACACAAAAAAAGAATCCCGTTTTTACAAAAGAGTTCTCATGGCGGGGGCTGCATATTTCTTCTTCGGACTGGAAACTCTTGCCGTATCGGCGATATCGGTGATTCCGTTTTTACTTTCTTCCCGGTATCTGGAAAGATTAGGCACCGCGTCTGTCCTAAACTCTTATCGTATGCCGATGATATTGTCTGCGATTCTGCCCCATTATTCCATGTACGCGGAGGTGATGGGACCGACGATTGACATCTCCATGATCAGTATGTATATGGGGATCCTTACGTTGGTCATATTCGGATGGGTTTTTACCCTACGTTTAAAGAATAAGATTCCGTATCTTGGAATCTGTCTTTTTGCATTTCTCATGATGTTTGGAGAACACTCTTTTCTACATAGTCTGTTTTATCACTATTTCCCTTTGTTTAAGACGCTAAGGTTTCCGTCGCTCTGGCGGTGTGTTGTTACGGTATTTATATTGCTTTTGGCAGCAGAAGCGCTGGAGCTCCTTCTGGAAGATAAGCGAAAGCTGGGAAGGATTGCGGCGTCCTGTGGCTGCGGTGGAGTGGTTTTCTTTCTGGCAGGAGCGGCGCTCCCTCATTTGATGAAGGATTATGAATATTCTCTCGTCAATGATTTTCAGGGTGATCTTGCTGCAGACGCTTCACTTCTCTTCTTATATGCAGTGGTTTTAGTGATGATAGGAAGTAATTGGAAGAAGAAACAATATTATCTTTCTGTCTTGTGTATCATGGCTGTCCTGGATCTGTTTTTATGCCAGAAGGATTTATATGATGCAACCGTCGTGCGGTACAGTCAGTGGAGTGGGGAGCAGACGGTGGAAATGAAAGAAGCGGCAGCAGCTTGGTATATGCTGGACAGGGAAAGGACGCATTCCATAGACTATAGCGACGCTGTGCGAAGTAAAAGCGGTCTGAACAGTACGGCAATCGTTATTAATCATACACTGGATGAAGAGGGATATCTGAGCGTGCAGCTTGACTATGTTCAGAAATACCGCGGCAGCAGGCATTGTGCCAATTCTTATGGTGTACCTGAGGTTTATATTACAGATGATGTAGTGGGTGGAAGCGAAGTGGATTTTGGGCAATGGCTGCAGGATGAGACCGTATCTCCGTATCAGATCTATGTGGAGGATGGATATCCCGTGGAAAGGAAAGAGGACGCCCCGCCTGCACAAATCCGTATAGATTATTTTATCTCCGGGGATATCAGTGTAGAGGCTTCCATGAATACAGAAGGATATTTAGTGATACAGCAGGCTTACTATCCGGGATGGAAGGTTTGTATAGATGGAGAGGAAGGCGAAATTGTTAAGATCAATAATACCTTTATAGGGGTATATCTTACGGAAGGAACCCATCAGGTCAGCTTTCTGTTCCGACCAATAGATTTTTATGTGGGCGCTTCAATAACAGCAGCGTTTCTGATATTGTTTATCGTCATCGCCGCAAGAGAGGCTGTATGCTTTAAGAGGAATAAGCATAGATCATAGCCTGTTTTGCTTTATGATCGGTAAGGCCGGGATAGCTGATGTCCTGCTTGCCGTCTTTATCTTCACATGCTTTTATAAACTGACCGATCTGGGAGATCAATTTTTACATAATTATCTAGGGAATGACAAGATTTTATTTAAATATACTATATCTTGTGATATAATATACGCGAAAGCAATGATGCAGTGAATAGGGCGAAGCCCGCGAGGGAGATGAAGCGGTGCTGGACATCCGGGGGATGTCCGTATAGCACGGACCGAAGTGGAACGGAGAAAGCGGAATCGAGCTCGGCACTGCTGCTATGTTAGGAGCGAGCATAAGACGAAGCCCGTGAGGGAGATGTATGGGGAGGTATACAGATGGCACGTATGGTGGGGATTGGGGTACAGGATTTTGAGGAAATGATCAAAAAGGATCATTTTTATGTGGACAAGACGTCCTTTATCAAGGAGTGGTGGGAGAGGAAAGACGTTGTGACTTTGATCACCCGCCCCCGACGTTTTGGCAAAACTTTGACCATGAGCATGGTAGACAGATTTTTTTCGCTTCGGTATGAAGGAAAGGGCGATATATTTGAAGGTCTGGATATCTGGAAGGATGAGCAGTATCGTGCGCTGCAAGGCTCCTATCCGGTGATCAGTATGACCTTTGCCAATATTAAAGAGGTGAATTACCCGAATACGAGATATCGGATCAATCAGCTGATCAAAGAGGTTTATAAACAGTATGATTTCCTTCTGGAGGGGGATACCCTGACGGAAGAGGAAAAGAAGAATTACCGCATGGTGACGGAAAGCATGCTGGAAGTGGTGGCGGCATCTGCCATTACCAAACTATCGGAACTGCTGCACCGCTATTATAAAAAGAAAGTGATCATCCTTTTGGATGAGTTTGATACGCCTCTGCTGGAAGCTTATACCGGAGGATATGATAAAGAACTTTCGGCTTTTTTGCGAAGCATGTTTATCTCTATCTTTAAGGCCAATCCTGATCTGGAACGAGGGATCATGACTGGGGTGACAGGAATCAGCAGGGATTCGGTGCTTTCTGATCTCAACAATATGAAAGTGGTAACGACGACGTCAGAGGAATATGCTGCTGTATTTGGATTTACCGAGGAAGAAGTCTTTGCGGGAATGGATGCGCAGGGACTGGGCGAGCGGAAAGAAGAAGTAAAAGAGTGGTATGGAGGGTTTCATTTTGGCAGACAGAAGGACATGTACAATCCATGGTCTGTTCTGAACTATATGGATACCCGGGATGTAAAGACTTTCTGGGCAAACAGCGGTGTGAACAGTCTGATCGGCAGACTGCTTCGTCAGGGAAGCAGGGAAGTCAAAGAGTCCTTAGAGTGTCTGCTTAGAGGAGAGCACCTGTTTCTTCCGATTGAGGAACAGATGGTTTATGCTCAGTTGGATGAGAGCGAGTATGCTGTCTGGAGTTTTCTGCTGGCGAATGGTTATCTGACGGTAGCGGACCATGGAATGTATGGGACGCAGCATGGCAATATGGGGAAGGATCATCACGGCGGAAAGACCGGTGAGAACCGCAGTTCCAAGGATAAAAAGTCCCGCAGCGGCAAGAAGGGAAAACATCAGACTGAAAAGGCGGCAGCAGCAGGAAACGCCATACATAAAGAGATAGCGGCATATGAGGAAGTACAGCTCGGATATGAGCTTGCTTTCCCAAACCGCGAGGTATCTGTCATGTTCCGCGACATGGTGCAGGGATGGTTTTTAAAAAAAGCTTCGGACTTTAATGATTTTATCAAGGCGTTGCTTTCCAACGATGCAGACGCCATGAACAAATATATGAACAGGATATCAACAGAGTTGTTTGATGTGTTTGATACAGAAGTCCGTCCTTCCGGTAAAGAGGAGCCGGAACGGTTTTACCATGCTTTTGTGCTGGGGTTAATGGTAGGGCTGGCAGACCGTTATCTCATTACCTCCAACAGGGAAAGCGGAATCGGCAGATATGATATCATGTTGGAGCCTAAAAATGACGCATTGGACGCCTATGTGATAGGATTCATTTTATTTAATAAAAACCGTGATATGACAATGGAGGATACCGTGGCAGCAGCCCATAAGCAGATGGAAGAAAAGCAGTATGATGATATGCTGGCTGCAAAGGGCATTCGGGCAGAGCGGATGAAAAAATATGGTTTTGCTTTTCAGGGAAAAGAGGTACTGATCGGGTGATGGCGGTATGAGGATTAAGATGTGATGATTGACGGATGATAGTCGTTTTATGTATAATAGCAGAGTATTAGCTACTCAAGAAGCAGAGACATAAAAAACAGTCGTAGATTGGAGGCATAAGATGAAAAAACTTGATATTGCACAGGAATTACAGGGTAATGCTTATCCCGGCAGAGGGATCATCATTGGCAGGTCTCCCAGTGGGCAATATGCTGTGACCGCATATTTTATCATGGGCAGAAGTGAGAACAGCCGGAATCGCATCTTTGTGGAAGAAGGACAGGGGATCCGAACGGAAGCATTTGATCCGTCTAAATTAACTGATCCCAGTCTGATTATTTATGCCCCGGTCAGGGTGCTGGGCAATAAGACGATCGTGACCAACGGCGATCAGACCGATACGATTTATGAAGGTATGGATAAGCAGCTGACGTTTGAGCAGACTTTAAGAAGCCGTACCTTTGAGCCGGATGGACCAAACTTTACACCGAGGATCTCCGGGATCATGCATATAGAAAATGGAACATATAATTATGCCATGTCGATACTGAAGAGTAATCATGGGGATCCGTCCTCCAGCAACAGATACACCTTTGCATACGAGAATCCGGCGGCTGGAGAGGGACATTTTATCCATACTTATCAGGGGGATGGCAATCCGCTGCCCAGTTTTGAGGGAGAGCCGAAGCTGGTCAATGTGGAGGATGATATTGATGCCTATACGGAGCTTCTGTGGAAGAGTCTGAATGAGGAGAATAAGGTTTCCTTATTTGTACGTTATATTGATATTGAAACGCAGAAATACGAAACAAGGATCATCAATAAAAATAAATAAATCTATTTTGGAAAGGATAAAGGATTCTATGAGAGAATTAGAATTAAAATACGGCTGTAATCCCAATCAGAAGCCGGCAAAGATATTCTGTAACAACGGCGGTGAACTTCCGATTCAGGTGCTTTGCGGAAAGCCCGGATATATCAATTTTATGGATGCCTTAAATGGCTGGCAACTGGTAAAGGAATTAAAGCGGGCAACGGGACTTCCGGCAGCCACTTCCTTTAAACACGTATCCCCGGCGGGAGCCGCTGTGGGGCTGCCCTTGACAGATGTGCTGAGAAAGATCTACTGGGTGGATGATATGGGAGAACTTTCCCCGTTGGCATGTGCTTATGCCAGGGCGCGGGGCGCAGACAGAATGTCATCCTTCGGCGATTTTATTGCCCTTTCAGATGTATGTGACGTATCAACGGCGAAGATCATCAAAAGAGAAGTATCCGATGGTGTGATCGCGCCTGGATATGAACCTGAGGCATTGGAGATTCTGTCCTCTAAGAAGAAAGGCAATTATAATGTCATTCAGATCGATGAAAACTATGTTCCGGAACCGATCGAACATAAGGATGTATTTGGCATTACTTTTGAGCAGGGAAGGAATGAACTCGCAATTACAGATGAGCTTTTAAAGAATATTGTAACGGAAAATAAGGAACTGCCGGAGTCGGCAAAGATCGATCTTTTGATCTCCCTGATTACTTTAAAATATACCCAGTCCAATTCCGTATGCTATGCGAAGGACGGGCAGGCGATTGGTATTGGTGCCGGACAGCAGTCCCGCGTACATTGTACCAGACTGGCAGGAAGCAAGGCGGATAACTGGCTGCTCCGTCAGTGCCCAAAGGTATTAAACCTTCAGTTTGCAGAAGGCATCGGGCGGGCTGACAGGGACAATGCGATTGACAATTATATTGGTGATGAATACATGGATGTTCTTGCCGAGGGCGCTTGGCAGCGTATCTTTGCGATGAAGCCGGAAGTATTTACGGCAGAGGAAAAGCGTGCATGGCTGGATCAGGCAAAAGATGTGGCACTGGGTTCGGATGCATTCTTTCCCTTCAGCGATAATATCGAGCGGGCAAAGAAAAGCGGCGTGAAATATATTGCGGAACCGGGCGGCTCCATCCGCGATGACGCAGTCATCGAGTGCTGCAATAAATATGGAATGGTGATGGCATTTACGGAGATCCGGTTGTTCCATCATTAATGTGAGAAGATATGGTATGGAAAGAGAGGAGTAGTTTAGAAGATGAACAGTAGTGTAGAAACCAAGTGCATCCATGAGGGATGGAAGCCAAAGAACGGGGAGCCCAGGGAACTTCCGATTTATCAGAGTACCACATTTAAGTATGATTCCAGTGACGATATGGGGAAACTTTTTGATCTGGAGGCGGAGGGGTATTTTTATACCAGACTGCAGAATCCCACCAATGACATGGTTGCGGCGAAAATCTGCGCCATGGAAGGTGGTTGTGCGGCGATGCTGACGTCTTCCGGACAGGCGGCGAATTTTTATGCTATGTTTAATATCTGTGAGAACGGAGATCATTTTATTGCATCTTCCTCTATCTATGGAGGTACATATAATCTATTCGGCGTAACGATGAAGAAGATGGGCATTGAGTGTACCTTTGTTGACCAGAATCTTTCCGAGGAGGAGCTGGAGAAGTATTTTAAACCGAATACAAAGGCAGTGTTTGGGGAGACCATCACGAATCCCACGGTGTCCGTGCTGGATATTGAGAAGTTCGCCAGAGTTGCCCACAAGCATGGCGTTCCCCTGATTGTGGATAATACGTTTGCAACGCCGGTGAACTGCCGCCCCTTTGAGTGGGGAGCAGATATTGTAACCCATTCCACAACAAAATATATGGATGGTCATGCGGTCAGCGTCGGCGGATGTATCGTAGACAGCGGCAATTTCGATTGGATGGCGCATAAGGAGAAGTTCCCCGGTCTGACGACGCCGGATGAATCTTATCATGGCATCACCTATGCGGAGCGATTCGGCAAGGGCGCTTATATCACGAAAGCAACGGCGCAGCTGATGAGGGATTTCGGGTCGATCCAGTCGCCGCAGAATGCATTTTATCTGAATCTCGGTCTGGAAAGCCTTGCAGTCAGAATGGAACGCCATTGCGCCAATGCCCTTGCAGTTGCAAAGTTTTTAAAGGCAAGCGACAAGGTGGCATGGGTGCATTATGCCGATCTGGAGGATGATGAGTATCATGAAATGGCGAAGAAATATCTGCCCAAAGGTTCCTGCGGTGTGCTGTCATTTGCGATAAAGGGTGGACGTGCGAATGCGATTGCATTTATGGACAGATTAAAATTTGTTTCCATCGTCACGCATGTGGCGGATGCCAAGACCTGCCTGTTACATCCGGCGAGCCATACGCACCGGCAGATGTCGGAGGAGCAGCTTTTGGAAGCAGGAGTATCACCGGATCTGATCCGCTTATCAGTTGGTATTGAGAATGTGGAGGATATTATCGCCGACTTGCAGCAGGCAATGGATCAGATATAGGATGTGCGGCTGAACTGTCACAGATAATTCAATTAAATATAGAACATATCAGGTGTCAATCTAATCGAAATGCGGTTTGGATTGGTGAAAAGGGAAGCAGGTGCAAATCCTGCGCGATCTCGTCACCGTAAGCAGGGAGCGGCCGGCTGAAGCGCCACTGGGAAACCGGGAAGGCAGCCGGATAAGCGATGATCTGTGAGCCGGGAGACCTGCCTGTTATGATACAGGAGCAGAACGCTCCAAACCACGAGGCATTGGTTGTATGAAGAAGAAAATTTTTGATGATTTTCATGGGGTCTTTACTTGTTTTGTGGAAGGGACCCCATTTTTATATTCATAATGAAGAAAAGAGTAACATAGGAAACAAGTTTGTGCTTGATGTCCCAAACTTGCAGACTGAGAAAGGAGCATGGTTATAAAAATGAAAGAAACAGTAACAGAGGAAACAGTAACGGAAGAAAGGTCAAAGGCAGTGGAAAATACACAAAAAGGAGGGAAGGGTACTCTTATCGCTGTACTTGCTGCGGCTGCTGTCGTCGTACTCTTGATCATTCTGGCGGTAATGTTCTCGCCAAAGCCTCAGAGCGGAGATAAGAATATCACAGTGACGCTTACGGATAATAACGGCGTGGATACCGTTTATGAACACAATACCGACGCGGAGTATCTGCTGGAGGCGGTTCGTGAGATTGAAGGATTGGAACTTCAGGGAGAAGAAGGCGAATATGGCTTCTTTATTACCACTGTCAACGGCATAACGGCGGATTATAGTGTCGACCAGTCCTATTGGGCGATCTATGTCAATGGCGAATATGGAAGTTACGGCATTGAATCACAGCCGATTGAGGATGAAGGAGAATATGCGCTTGTTTATGAAAGATCATCCTATGAATAAAGCGGATGCCAAGAAGTATACAACAAGAGACCTTGCAGAACTGGGGATGATGGTCGCTGCATTGGAAGCGGGGAAGCTGGCGCTTTCCTCCCTGCCCAATGTGGAGATCGTCACTTTTCTGATTATCATGTTTGCAGCGATATACGGTTTGAAAAGTATGATTGCTGTTGTTGTGTTTATCAGCGTGGAATGTCTGCTCTGGCCGGTCAATCTCTGGACGATCATGTATCTTTATATCTGGCCGCTGCTGGCGGCGCTGTCATATCTGTTCAGGAAGCAGAGTTCGGTATGGTTCTGGAGTGCATTCTCCGCCCTGTACGGTTTCTGCTTTGGTGGTCTGTGTGCGATCGTATATATTTTCACCAGCGGTATCCAGACGGCAGTCGCCTGGTGGATTGCGGGGATTCCTTTTGATCTGATTCACGGATTCAGTAATTGTGTGATTATGATGGTTTTGTACCGACCGATACGGAAGGTATTTAAGTATTATAACTCAAAATAAAGTTGGTTATGATCCTATAATGACTTCATATTTTCTATGATTTTTTTCTCACCAAAAATAACAGATATTACGGTCGCAGCTAAAAGAACCGCAGATAAAAGGATATGAAAAACAGTAAGCCCTATAGGGATAAATTCGTAGGCCAGCAGGCTGATGGTGATGATCAGGATCGAGATCACCATGACCAGTGCCATATCAAAAAAGCTGTTCAGATTGCCTCGAAGGGCACTGTATTCATCATCCCAGCTATCGTGGGGATGGGTGGAGTCTAATACAAGTCCTATGACGGTGGTTAAAACAATGACTGCCAGAGAGATCAGACTGTAATAAAGATAGTACAGCGGAGGAATCTGCATGACAGCGCCGAGAATGATGATGCAGGATAATATGGCTGGGAAGGTGATAAATACGCTGATGGCAGCTTTGGCATAAAGCTGTGTCCGATATTGTACCGGAATATATTTGATCAGGCTTAAATGCGCACCCTCTCTGGTGAAAGCGGTGGATGCAAGAGAGTTCATGGCAGTCGCCAGAAAGGTTACGGCGACAATGCCTAAGGTAAGGAATATCGCGGTTTTTTCGTTGCCGGATTGATAAAGAGCCATCAAGCGTGGAAGCGTTTCCTTATTCCTTCCCATATAGAGAAAGATCAGTATGGCGATAGGCCACAGGAGATTAATAAACAGGCAGTTGACGGAATATGCTTTCGTGCGCGTCAATACGAGCCATTCTTTTTGCAGGCATGCACGAAAATGGCTGCGCTTTACAATATAGCGGTCGATATCGACTGCTTTCTTTTTGGCGGAACCCAGAGCAGCAGCTGTATATAATCCGGGTTGATAGAGATATTTCCCCAAGAAAAGCAGCACCCCAACGGATAGCAGGCTTGCAATGATATAGAGCAGCAGAGCGGACAGGCTGTTGTATTCGAATGAATAGATGAGAAACGGAACAGCATAAAAGATTTTATTGAGCACGGTTACAAAGAGGTTGGAATTATTCGCCAGAGAATTAACGTAATTTTCAACGGTGATGCCTCCCATACCCTGAAAAGAAAGCAAAAACAGCACAACAAAGAGAATCAGAATGATCGTTGACATATGATGAAAGAGATTGGTATTCCTGATTTTTCTAAGGAGCATCATGATCAGCAGACTGATGATGGCGCAATATGCCATCGGCAGTAACGGTATCAGGAAAGTAGCGGTCAGACCTGCCAAAATACCGATTGGATGCCAGCCATAGGAGATAAAAAAACCTATGAACATGCTTAGGAGCACCATAAATTCCATCATACTTTCCGCCCAGAAAGCATACGCAAATTTTGCAGCAAGGATCTCGTGGCTTTTGAATGGAAGCGGCACAAGATGTTCCCTGTCGGAAGAAAAAAATAAAATATTAAAAATGACAAGAAGACCAAATACGACGGAGAAAGCAGACATGATATGGATTTCTGCCAAAAGTCCGTTCAGGGGACTTCCGGCGGCGGTCAATGCCTCTGTCATGACATAGCTGACAAAACCGACGACAAGACAGCAGGGAATCATAATACAGCATAGGGCGATCATACCCAAGGAAAGATAAGCGGTTCCACGCTTTCCCTCTTTAGGCAGTTTCATCTCGGAATTTTTCATAAGAACACGAAATAGGGCGTATGCATTGTGCATATTTGATCACCGGACCTTTCTGTTGTGTCTGTATATATG
>CAMWHY010000097.1 GCA_947174185.1 uncultured Lachnospiraceae bacterium
TTTACAGATAAAATGGCTGCCAGAGAACCGACTGTAAATGCGGTCATTGCGGAAAGGAAATACACTTTGTTCGGTACTCTCTTAATTAAAAATGCCGTTATCGGTATCGTAATTCCCGAAATCAGTGTTGCGCCGCTTGTGAGCCACTGGGCAAGATTGGATGATACCCCGAAATATTCAGTAAAATTCGGTATCATATTTGCTGTTACCGTGGTAGACATGGACGTTATAAACGCAGCCGCAAGCAATGTAATAAAAATTCCTGTTCTTTGTACATTTGATATACTTTTCTTATCGCTTTTCATTTTCTGTCTCTCATTAATCCGTAAACAAACTGATACCGGAAAACATATTGTGAAGCCTATGCTCATCAAAAGGAAGATACTCGGCAATGGTCAGACCGACAACATCTGAATGATCGGTGATGTTTTTCAGTATGGCAGTCAGTTTCTCAATCGTCATCCTGCCACTGCCACTTCCATCTCCAACCAGATCCTTATTTGCAAAGTAGGTGGAATGAAACAATGACGCATCCAGCACATCAATATCCAGATGAATGAGGATATGATCAAAGCGATCCATAAATGCCCGAATCTCATCATCAGATATAAATTCCTCCGTTTGAACTTTAAAGTCAACACCCGCATCTTTCAGGAACTTCTCCTGGTAATCATGAAGCCCCTGCAAACCCACATAGAGGATTTCATCTGCCCGGAATGCCCTGTTCTTCATCAAGCCGGACAGCGAACTGTCCCCCTTTCCCATAAGCGATCCCAATACCATTGCATGGGCATTTGGATAACCATCTTTCACAGTCGACACATCAGGATGGGCATCTATCCAGATAATCCCCATATTTTCATATATCCCATGCAGATAATCAAAGGGAGCCTGAGAAACCACACAGTTACCGCCAATAGTAATAATTTTATCGGGTTTAGCTTCTTCAATCACGGACATTGCGTTTTTTATTCCAGCAAGGACTTCGTCTTTTGCGTAGATTCCCTCCGTCACGCTGCGGTCTTTGCCATCAGGCGGGGCAACTTCCACCTTGAGCAAAGGCTGATTCTTATTCTCCGGAAGAATGTGTGCTAACAAATTTGCACCAAAATAATATGTTTCCAGACCTCCACTCACATAGTCAGGGTAAAGTAATCGGATTGTTTTCATGCATTCATCTCCTTATTACAATTTGTTGAACATCCTCGACGTCGAAATTATACCCCAATTTCTTACAGATTTCCATACAAAACAATACACTCTCCATACCGTTACGGAAGGAGAACACTTTACTTCATTAACTCATCTGATAACTTTATAATTTCCGGTGCCACCTTTTTCCGCTGTTTTTTTGTAATGTGAATATAGAGCGGATAGGCTGAAACAATCCCGATAATTCCCACTACACCAATAATGATACCGGGAAGCATCAGACCGTCCCACACCATCGTACAGCACATACCAACACCAAAAACCAAAGCACTTATAATCCCGACAATGATAGACACAGCCGTGCCGGTTTTCGTCACGCTCCGGTCCAGCCTGCGCAGCCGTTCCATTTTATCCTCTTCCTCCGTAGGTGGTATATACTTTTCACGGATACTTTTGATTTCAGCCTGCTGCGAAGCCGAATAGGTATAATTGAAAACTTCGTTTTTCCCTTCCATTACAAACGCTCCTTTCTTCATAAAATGCTCATTATCCCTTATTTGTTTCCATAATGATTATTTTTCTGAAATATAAATTTTCTTTAGTTGTAAGGATGATTTTACAATCATAAACACAGCGATACCCAATACAATTGCACAGACCCCTCCTCCTGTCGCACCTGTCATAACCTGCCGGAATGAAATATCATCTTTATCCCCAAACCGGGTGATCATTGCCGTTTCCAGCGACAGAATCGACACCATTGCAGATACTAGATTGATTACCTTTGCAGCTGACAAAACAGGGCTTCCATGTCTGCGGAACTTAATGACATTCACACTTGCAATGATCACACAATAAAAAGAATATGCTGCCATTGCATAGATCAAAACTCCCTGATAATCATAACTTTTGTTTTGGTATACAATAAAAATAACAATTCCGGTTAATGCCTGATTCATTAACAGCAATAAAATACCGCACATGCGGTAACGCTTTAACTCTGCTTCCAGATGATTCCCGGCTGTTTTAACCTTCCCGCGGCGAAAGAGCAGAAAACGCATAAACGCCAGCAGGATATAGTAGATAGCAATCGAAATAAACCATACGGAGCGATAATAGATTCCCGATGCCATTTTCATCACAATATAAAGCAGATTGATGAAAAAGCCCAGATAAAGGGAAATCTCAGTACGAAACCTTACATCCTCCAGAAATCGGGCACCTAACGAAGTATTTGACAGTTTCTCCATCAACGGATGCTTTCTAATGCCCGCCCGAACAGACTTCACGAAACGGTTCACACGGGATAAACTCGTACAGGTAATGACCAACGCATATGCAGACATAATATATGATAAATAAGCAATCGCCCCTTCCTTTTCCGTTACCAAAATATAAATTACCAATGCAAAAGAAGGCACGGCAATCAAAACCGTGGGCAGCGGCGGCAGAAAAAACATTCTTTTCAGAATCTGTTTAAACTGTGTCATTTTCTTTTCTCCTAATCCTTACGATAAAAGTACTGCCTTTTCCAACTTCACTCTGCACCGATATATCCCCGTCTACAATATCCATTATCCGTTTTACCAAAGCCAGCCCCAGACCGTTGCCCTGTGTGGAGTGTGATGTATCTCCCTGATAGAACTTTTCAAAAATGTGCCTGCCGACCTCCGGACTAATACCACAGCCTGTATCGCTCACCTGCACGATGGCAAAGCAGCCATCCGATTTCAGACTCACCGAGACACATCCTCCCCGTTCTGTGAATTTCATTGCGTTGGAAAACAGGTTGTTCCATACCAGTGTCAGAAGTTCCCCGTCGGAATCAATGAACACCTCTTCTTCAATATCCGTATCAATTTCGATCTCTTTTTTCTCCCAGATGTTTTCAAAATTTAAAAGACACTCGCATAGCTGCTCACCCAGATTGTAAGCCTGCCACTGCGGGTATATCTGCTGGTTTTCCAGCTTGTTCAGCTTCAAAATATTTGTGATCAGATCAGCAAGCCTGCGTGACGATTCCGTAATCGCTTTTGCATACTCCAGCCTTTTTTCTTCCGGCAGATTCGGGCTTTGCAGCATTGTTCCATAATTCTGCATAACAGAAAGCGGTGTCTTCAGCTCATGGGATACATTGGCGATAAAATCCGTGCGAAGCGTTTCTGTTCCGGAAAGTTCATCTGCCATCTTATTAAAATATTCAATAATGACATTAAAGCCGGCTGCATCGTAAATACCTGGGAGCGGTTTGATCCTTACCGAAAATTCACCGCGCATGATCCTTTCAGCCGCACCTACAATCTGCCTGACAGGACGCTCAACCATAAACTTACGCCGAATTACGTCTATGATTGTAAAAAAAATGCTTATCAAAATAACATTGATAAAAGTTAAAACAGCAGCATGGCTAATATTGCCTTCCGTGTAGGCTACACCTAAATCCTGCTCTATCAGTCTTAAAAACACGATCATACATCCGGTGATAGCAAAAGCTATCACGCAGAAAAAAGTAAGATATCGCCACAATACCACCAATAAACGGTCTTTGGCTACTTTTTTAGTAATTCTGTTCATTTCACCACCGCCTTATATCCCAAGCCGTGGACAGTAACAATCTCAAAATCATCACAGCCGGAAAATTTATCCCTCAGCTTTGTCATATAGACATCTACGGCACGGGGTGCAGCATTTGTTTCCGCATCCCAAAATTCGTCCATTAGCTGTGAGCGTGTAAAAGTTTTTTTCGGATAAGAAAGCAGCTTATATAAGATATTAAATTCCCGCATCGTCAGAGGAATCTCTTCACCACCTACAACAGCCGTGCGCTCATCGGCATCCAGTACCAGCCTGCCGATTTCCAGTCTATGACTATTTGCAATCTTCGCACGACGCAGAAGTGCATCAATCCGTAAGCACAGTTCATCAAGATCCACCGGCTTTATCATATAATCGTCAATACCAATGCGGTAGCCTTTCTGTTTGGATGCAAAATCATCTCTCGCTGTCATAAACAAAATCGGAATATTCTCATCCAGTCTCCGTACCGTCTTTGCAAACTCATAACCATCAATCCCCGGCATCATAATATCGGACACGATCAAGTCAAAGGAATTATTATACATGATATCATAAGCACTGCCGGCATCCATACAGCCGGTTGCGTCATAACCGTTCTGTTTTAAAAACGAGCAGACGGCCTGATTCAGTTCCGCATCATCCTCGACCACTAATACTTTGAGCATAGTGAATACCTCCGACTATTTTTCTATAATTATAACATGCAAATACTAAAATTAGTTTGCTTTTTTGTTTTAATCAGTACTTTTATGAAATTTACCCGCACAGTATAATAACTGTGCGGGCCGCTTATTTCTTTACGTCACATAATAATGGTTCCCTTAATGCTTACCCGCATTTTTACTTGCCTCAATACTGGCTCTGGCAATTTCCTGACTTGCTTTTACGCTTGCACGACCAATGTCAGTACCGGCACTCACTTTAGTCTGATTTTTAACTGCTTCTTTACTGGCAGCTTCACGGGCAGCCTGTTCATTTTCAAGACGCTTTTTCGCATCTTCCACAGACTCACCCTCATGGGTCAGAAACTTATCGACAAACTTATCTGACATCTTAGAAAAGCCCTCAACAACGCCATCCTCTATCTTCTTATAGCCGCCGACAACACCATTTTCGATTTTCTGGAAACCTTCCGTAACACCCTCTGCAATTTTATCATTCGCCTTTTTCAGTTTTGATTCAGACATCTCTTTTTACCTCCTAAATTTTATTTATGTATCTGCCTACTTCAACCCCATGCAGAGTGGGATCAGGCAGAGCAGCAATACAATACCGATTACACCAACAATAATTCCAGGAACCATCAAACCTTCCCAAACCATAACCATGCACATACCGACACCAAGTACCAATGCACCAACAATACCAAGCGCCACTGCTCCTATAGCTTTACCAGTCATCTTAATTGCCGGCTTCCCTTGCATTTTGCGGCGCACAACCAACATCACAAGCAACACTACGGCACCCACAGCGGAAACAACAATGCCCTGCGTAAATGCGTTCCATTCCGGCAGCAGACACATACACATCCCGATTGCAAACAGAATCCCTCCAATAGTGCCAAGAATCAGAGTAACAAAATTTTCTTTCTTCATGATAAATACCTCCATTTATTTTATTGTTTTCTCATTTCATGTCTGTATCATATGCCTGAAATGTTTGCGAAAGTTTTGAGAAATGTTTCTAAAATATTAAAATCAAAAATTTTAAAATTCTTTTCTCATTTATTAAAATAATGGCGAAAATACTTTCATGATCTCTGCCAGCAATCTTTGCCAGCTGCGCATGACAGCCCTGTCTTTTTTTATTTCGTATGACTGTCTCAATGTCTCCAAAAAATCTACTTTCATATCTGCAATACAGTCCGTATCGTACAACCACGCACCACACTCAAAATGATGAACAAGGGAACGGTAATCCATGTTGATGGTTCCACAAACAGCAAATTTGTCATCACATATATAATTCTTAGCATGAATGAACCCTGGGGTATATTCATAAATTTTCACGCCATCTTCGAGAAGTACTTTATAATTTGAACGTGTCATTAAAAAAACAGTCTTTTTATCCGGAATATGCGGAGTAATAATTCGCACATCTACACCCTTTTTAGCAGCAAGGCGCAATGCAGACAATATCTCACGGTCACAGATCAGATAAGGCGTAGTAATATAAAGATAGTTTTTCGCAGCATTTATCATGTTCAGATATACATTTTTGCCAATGGTATCTGTATAGATTGGTGTAGGACCTGAACCAAATGGAATGACAATTCCCCTGCCATTTTCTGAACCAGAAGGCACATCCATATACTCAGCATAGTCAATTGGCTTCTTGCTCTGTGTATTCCAGTTTACTAGAAACAACGACATCAGATTCCGCACTGCTTCACCTTCAATTTTTACTGCGGTATCTTTCCAATGACCATATTTTACAATAGCATTTATATATTCATCTGCTAGGTTTATGCCACCCGTAAAACCCACACGGCCATCAATCACAGTAATTTTACGGTGATCACGGTTGTTATGGATATGGGAAAGGACAGGGGCAAACTTATTGGCAATTACACAATGAATGCCTTCATTACACAACAATTTATGATAATGCCACGGAAGTGTCGCTATGCATCCGAAATCATCGTACATGAAATAAACCGAAACACCCTGTGCAGCCTTTTCCTTTAATATTTCATGGATGGGATTCCACATCTCGCCCTCTTGCACAATAAAATATTCCATAAAAATAAATCGCTCTGCTTTTCTCAGTTCATCCAATAATGCAGCGTGAAAATCCTCACCCATCGGATAATAAGTTGTTTTAGAATTTCCATAACAGGGCATTTCAGCAGTATCATATAAGTAATTAGCCTGCAGGCATGCATCTGTGTCCTGTTCCCGCAGATTGTCTATGAGTGTGGTCTGTTGTCGGTATCGTTCCATGTCTTTTGATGCTTTTTCAGAGCGGGCATATTCCTTCCTGCTGGTATCATTACTTGAAAGAAGCATAAAAATAAAAGCTCCTAAAACTGGAAGCAGAAAAAGAATAATCAACCATGGCAATTTAAACTCTGGGATTTCATCCCTGTTAATTAAATAAAGCAAAATACCAAAATGAAATATCCATGCCATAATCGTGATAGGTAGAAAGTATTTATACAATAAAACAAAAACTGCCAAAAGCTGTGCAAATTCTAATAAAATGCAAAATATCCCTATAAAAAAACGTGAACTGACAAATCGAAATAATTTCCCCATATGGTATTCCTTCCTTATAACAGAGTAATATATTGGTTTATTTTACCACCTCGTTGTTTTTGAAATATTTGAAAAATGTTTCTGAAATATTAAAACGTATTTTTAGTTATTAAAAAGAAACAAGGCTTTCGGTCACATTGAATGTGCCAAAAGCCTTTAAAATTTACACCCAAAACCATACTTGGGTACATTGTATCAAACAGAATTTTATAATTTAGCAACTATATCAGACACTGCCACAAGCGTTGCTTCGCCACTAATAGCAATTCTGCCGTTTCCCAAAAGTTCACAGTGCAAATACCCTCCCCGCTTTGACGCTTGATATGCCTCAATCGTATTTTTTCCTAAAACATTCGCCCAGTAACTGGCAATCTGACAGTGGGCAGATCCACATACAGGATCTTCCGCAATACTTAATTTAGGGGCAAAACTTCTTGAAACACAATCTGACTCTTTCCCGGCAGATGTTACGTTCTGAATACGCCCTTCAATGCCCAAAAGAAGTTCCTGCTTGGGATTCATGTTCCTTACCTGTTCTTCATTTTCAAATACGCATATAAGATCCAGTCCCATCACTGCCTTAATAGGCCGGACACCAAATGCCTTTTCCATTTCATCTGTCACAGGGATTTCTTTCAACTCATAAGTAGGAAAATCCATTTCATACAAGTTTCCCCTTTTCCTGACTGCCAGTTCCCCACTTAGAGTCTGGAACTGTACTAGTTCACTTTCCGGTTCATAATAATTCAGAATGACAAACGAAGATGCCAGTGTTGCATGGCCGCATAATTCAACCTCCGTTCCCGGTGTAAACCAGCGAAGATGATATCCTTTATCTTCCCTGACAATAAACGCTGTTTCTGAAAGATTATTTTCCATAGCCAGCTTCATCACGGATTCATCTGACGGCCAACTGTCCATGATGCATACTGCTGCTGGATTTCCTGAGAACGGTTTATTTGTAAATGCATCAACTATATATTGTTTCATGATAATCTCCCTGCCGCTTTCGGCGGCTCAACTTTCTTATACGAATTAATTTTTACAAAGAAAACAAAATTTTTAAAACTATAATATCAAACAATTATGTTCACAACAATACCCGTTATCAAAGAAAATACCATTATAAAAGCAAGGTATAATAAGAACCGCTTAATGCCAAGGATAATTTTTACCGCACCAAGGTTTGTAATTTTTGTTGCCGGTCCGGTTATCATAAATGCCGCAGCACTTCCCATGCTCATTCCATCATAAAGCCATGCCTGTAAAAGCGGAATTGTGCCGCCGCCACAGGCATATAACGGAACCCCGATGGTCGCCGCCATCAATACTCCAAACCCCTCGTTGCTTCCAAACAAACGGCTGACAAATTCCGCCGGAACATACCTTTGAAAAAGTGCTGATAATACAATACCAATAAAAAAGTACAACCCCGTTGCCTTTACATTCCTGCCAAAATTCTTAAGAAAGCGTATCAAAAGATTCGGATCGGTATCCCGGCTTTTCGGTTCACCAAATCCACTAAAATCAAAAAAGGATTTATGGCGATAGAAAATGCGTACTAACACTCCCGCAAGGCTTCCACATAAAAAGCAGGAAATCAGGCGTACTGCCAGCGCTGCCTTGCCCAAGGCTGCACTGTAAATGATGAGCTGGGGATTTAACAGAATAGAACTCATCATAAAAGCTGCAAGCCAGTCATCTTTCATCCCGCCTTTGGAAAAAGAAGCTGCAATAGGGATTGTTCCATACATACAGAGCGGGGATGCAATGCCGAGAGCGCTTGCTGCAAAAATCCCCACAATTCCGAGCTTCTTTTCCCCCATAGAACGAAAAATATTGTGAATATAATCTTTAAAAAAAACAGAAACAACACTTCCTAGCACCATGCCCAATATCCAATACCAGAATATCTGCTCAAACTGGATACTGAAATAATACCAGAAATAAATCGCCTCACGTTTTGCTATCTCAATCATCTATGTTCACCAACTGGTATTCCCGGCTGCCAAGCCCAATCTTTTCTGCCTGTTCCAGTGTATGCAGTCCATTACGGGACTCAATACGGTTGATCAAGGATTGCCCGTCCTCTGCCTCATATACAAGGTCAACACATGCCTGATCTAATGCTACAGGATCAAAGGAAGCCAGAATTCCAATATCATGCATATCCGGTTCTGATGGATTTCCATCACAGTCACAATCTACAGACAGCCGGTTCATGACATTGATATACAGAATATTCCCGTCCAGATAATCCGCAACGGACTTTCCAGCTTCTGCCATGGATTCCAGAAAAGCATCCTGATCACCGCTCCACATACTGCCGCCCGTACCGCCGCTGTGAATATGCGCTTTTCCTTCGGAAGAAGCGATTCCGATAGAAATATTTTTAATTGCGCCTCCAAAACCAGCCATCGCATGGCCTTTAAAATGGGATAAAATCACATAATAATCATAATTGGCAAAATTTGCTCCCACATAATTTTCCGTAAGGTTATCCCCACCTATTACTTGGAGAGTCATAGAACCATTTTCGTCCATGATATCAACATTCGCAATGGCAGTATAACCATGGTCCTCCGCCACCTGATAATGCATTGCCGTATTGGCCCGGGAACCGCCATAAGCCGTATTGCACTCCACTATGGTTGGATTATCAAAAGACATGACAAAATCCCCAATTAAATCCGTACGCAGGTAATTGCTCCCCGGTTCACCCGTAGACAGCTTTATTGCAATGTTTCCAGAAGGAGATGCACCCAATGCTTCATAGATTGCCTTCAGTCCATCCGAACTGATGTCTGTGGTCATATAAACCACCGGCGCCCCGGTATTCTCAGGGGCAGTGCTTCCCACACTGTCCGAAACCTGAATAACGTTATTCTCCTGTGATGATACAGACTGCCCGTTTTCCTGCGCCGGATTTCCTGCATCCCGGTCCGCTCCGGTTTGCCCGCAGCCAGCCACACTAAGTACCATCATTCCAGCTACCATGAGCAACGCCAAAATCTTTCTTCTCATTTTGTCTCCCTTTCTGAAACTGATGACAAATAAAAGAATCTTTTAGATTCTTCAGCTATTTCAGTTTACTATATTCTGCCTCTGAAACCGGCTCACACCACTCATTACTGCTTTCCTCTCCGGGAACTTCCACTGCAAGGTGAGAAAACCATGAATCCGGTGCGGCTCCATGCCAGTGTTTTACTTCCGCAGGAATATTGATCACACTGCCCGGTGTCATCTCCACTGCCTCTTTCCCCCATTCCTGATAATAGCCTCTGCCACCTACACAGATCAGCATCTGTCCGCCGCCGCTCTTTGCATGATGGATGTGCCAGTTATTTCGGCAGCCAGGCTCAAAGGTCACGTTAAAGACCGGAACCTGCTCTGTAGATACCGGTGTAAGGTAACTTTGACCTATGAAATACTGCGCGAATCCATCGTTGGGCTTCCCAATCGGGAAAAAGATAGTGTTCTGGTATCTGTCCTTTTCCGAAATTTCCGCAATCTCCTCATTCCATACTTCTTTTGCCAGACGGAACACAGCCCAACCTTTCGGCCAGCCCACATACATGGTGGCATGGGTAATGATTGCAGCAATTTCTTCCCTTGTCACTCCATGGTTCTTCGCATTCTGCAGATGGTAGGTCAGGGAAGAGTCCGTGATACCGGATGCCATCAGCGACACCACCGTGATGATACATTTCGTCTTTACAGAAAGTGCATCTTCGTTCCATACCTCCCCAAACAGCACATCATCATTCAGATGCGCAAACATTGGTGCAAATTCTCCAAGGCTCTCCCGCCCCGCGGTCTGTACTATTTTTTCATTCATGTCTCTTTTCCTCCATTTTTTTGTTTTAATATTTTTATAGATTATAATATTAAATTCTTTATACCTTCATTGCGCTCTCAGGCTTATTCTGCGCCATAACCCCTGCCAGGGCATGAGGCACATAAGGCTCCTCCAGATAATATATTTCATCCTCCGTCAGTTCCAGCTCCACCGCTTTTGCCGCTCCTTCAATATGATGGAATTTCGTTGCACCCACCACGGGAGATGTCACTTTTGTAAGCAGCCACGCAAGGGAAACCTCTGTCATGGTGACATTCCTCTTTTCGGCAATTTCCTGTACACGCCGGATGATGACCTCATCCTGTTCCTTTGTTGCGTCATATTTAAATTTTGCATAGCTGTCCTGCTCAAGCCGCTTGCTGTCCTCTCCCGGTTTCCGGGAAAGCCTGCCACTTGCCAGCGCGCTGTATGGTGTGAGAGCGATATTCTCCGCATAACAGAAAGGCACCATCTCCCGTTCTTCTTCCCGGAAAATCAAGTTATAATGTCCCTGAATGGATACAAACCGCGGGAACCCCTCTTTCTCCGCAATGGCGTTTGCTTTGGCAATCTGCCATGCGTAGCAGTTGGAAATTCCAATATAACGTACCTTTCCTGCTTTTACCACATTGGACAGTCCTTCCAGAATATCCTCGATTGGTGTCTGATAGTCCCACATATGGTAGATATAAAGGTCAACATAATCCATG
>CAMWHY010000098.1 GCA_947174185.1 uncultured Lachnospiraceae bacterium
TTTAATTCAGCATAAGAGCTAAGCTCTGAATCTTTTCTGGATACCCCCATATTCTTCGGGCCAAAACAAACCTCCTGAAATACAGTTTCCTCAAACAGCTGATGTTCCGGATACTGAAAGACCAGCCCCACCTTACCGCGAAGTTTTTTTCTATCGTAGTCCTTTTCAAAAACATCTTCCCCGTCAAAATAAATCGTTCCACTATCCGGGGTAAGCAGGGCATTTAAGTGCTGCACCAGTGTAGATTTACCGGAACCCGTATGCCCGATCAGACCGATCATCTCTCCTTGACCAATGACCAGACTGACGTCATCCAGTGCCTTAACTGCCAGCGTCGTGTCCTTATTATATTCATATGTCAAATGATCCACAATTAATTTCACAAGAATCCTCCATGCTTTTCCATAACCTGCATATCTCCTCAACGAAAAGCGTAAGCTTTTGTTGTATGCTGCCACAGGTAATATTCGCAAAACGAATAAATTCGTTTATGAATATAAGCGTTTATCCTTTCGGAAGGATGCGCTCCAGCTCCTTCACAAGTTCTTCTCTGGTAAGGATTCCGGATGGCAATGGCATACCCGCTTTTTTTAATTCGTACGCCAGCAGTGTGATCTGTGGAACATCAAGCCGTAGTTCCCTTAGCTTCTCCACCTTTGAAAACACTTCTTTTGGAGTACCCTGCATGACCACCTTTCCCTGATCCATGACAATCACCTTATCTGCATGGATTACTTCCTCCATGTAATGCGTAATAAGAATAACGGTCATCTTTTCCACATCATTCAGCGCCCGGATGGCACGGATCACTTCCTTGCGGCCTGACGGATCCAGCATAGCCGTCGGCTCATCAAGAATGATGCATTTCGGGTGCATCGCGATTACGGACGCGATCGAAACGCGCTGCTTCTGCCCACCAGATAGTTTATTGGGTGAATATTTACGATACTCGTACATCCCGACAGCCTTTAGGCTTTCCTCCACACGCTCCCAGATTTCATTGGTGGGTACACCCAGATTCTCCGGTCCAAATCCCACATCCTCCTCCACGATCTGTCCAATGATCTGATTATCCGGATTTTGAAATACCATACCTGCCGTCTGGCGGATCTTCCAGAGATTCTTTTCCTCTGTAGTATCCTTGCCATCTACCCATACTGTCCCCTCTGTCGGATAAAGGATTGCATTCAGATGTTTTGCAAGCGTAGATTTTCCAGAACCGTTATGTCCCAATACCGCGATAAATTCCCCCTGCCTTACATCCAGATCAACATCATCCACAGCGCGGGTGATCCCTTCTACATTTCCTTCCTCATCTCTGCGGATATATTCAAATGCAAGCTTTGACGCTTTGATGATTCCCATTGATACTCCTGTTTCCTTCCTTATCTGCACAATCTCTTCCGTGCTGACATCTTACTTCAATTCATTCTTTTCCATGAAAAAACTCAATACGCATTCATTTTACAGGAAACCATATCATATTGCAAGAAAAACAGCCGATATCTCTGCTTATGTTCAAAGTACTTGTCATATCTTTTATTATCTATACATATAAAATATAGTTAGCGAAACGCTGATTTCTAAAATCTTCCCAAGGAGGCTCAACCTTTGCACCAGTTATTTCATATCCAGAAGCCTTACCGCGGCTTTTCATGCCATCCGATCTCCAAGCACCTTATGCACCGCATCAGAGGTATTTCCTATCATGAAAATGAACAGATATCTCCTGCAGAACTACGCTACCTCAGAATCCCTTATATCGATTTTAGTGGAGAAACACGTACTGGCGAGATGATCTGCAACCACGGTATCGCCATGCAGTTATTGGATATCTTTCATACACTCTTTGAACACCGCTACCCCATCGAACGAATCCAGCTTGTAGATGATTTTCAAGCTGACGACGACCTGTGCTGTATAAAAAACAACACCTCCTGCTTTAATTACCGCACAATCGCCGGAACAGATACCCTATCCCGCCATGCCTTTGGAATGGCGGTTGACATCAATCCCTTCTTTAACCCATATGTGACCTATATTGGCAAAAATACCGATGACACACATATCCGGATCTCTCCGCCCGGCTCCGAGCCCTATGCCGACCGGGAACGTGATTTTCCGCATAAGATCGGTCCCGGCGACCTCTGTTATGAACTTTTTATATCTCATGGTTTTACCTGGGGCGGCGACTGGACGCACTGTAAGGATTATCAGCATTTTGAACAGTAAATCAGGACAGAAAAAAAGAAGCATATCGCTATGCTTCTTTTCCTGTTTTCTGAAAATATCCCTATTATACAAACTCGATCACTGTCATCATCGCCGCATCACCTTTACGGGGTCCGATCTTGATGATCCTGGTATATCCGCCATTACGGCCAGTATATTTCGGTGCGATCTCATCAAACATCTTGTCAATCAGATCAACCTTCTGAGCAGATTTCTTTCCTTCAGGTTTTTCTGTTACGTCATAGAATACCTTAAGCATCTGTCTTCTTGCATGCAGTCTTGACGGAAGATCTTTCTTGATCTCTTTCTCAACTTCATCATAAACCGTCACTGTCACACCATTCTCAATTCTTAAAATTTTACCATCTTTATCACGATGTGTCTCGGAAAGAACCTTTCCTGTGTCCTTATCAACAATCTGCTTTACTCTTCTTCCGTCTTTATCCTTCTGCGGAACCTTAGCAGTCACTGTCACAGTTTCAAAGTTATCCTTCTCCTTGACAGCAAGGGCAACTAAACCTTCCACGATCTTCTGAATTTCCTTTGCTCTTGCTTCTGTTGTTGTGATCTTTCCATTGGCTACTAACATCGTAACCTGATTTCTGAGTAATGCCTTTCTTTGACTTGATGTCTTGCCAAGCTTTCTATACTTTGCCATTTTCTTTCTCCCTTCATGGTACATCCGGACACGCCCTTTGGTCTTACCGTCCGCATGCTTTTTTATTTACTAAGTCCCATGCTGCTGTTTCACGCTTTGTGCACCCTTTGGCTTTATCACGCTGCGCTCATAATGATAACCATGCCTGCTTCACAGCCTGCAAATATGTGCTTAAAGCACATATTTGCAATTGAAAAATCTCTGATTTTTCAATTTTATTCTTCACTAGGATTCAACTGCAGTCCCAGCTCTTTCAATTTTGCCAGTACCTCATCCAGCGACTTACGTCCCAGATTACGAACCTTCATCATATCTTCCGAGGTCTTATTGGTCAGTTCTTCTACCGTATTGATTCCTGCTCTCTTTAAGCAGTTGTAAGAACGAACGGAAAGTTCGAGTTCATCAATACTCATCTCCAGAACTTTCTCTTTCTCATCGTCCGGTCTCTCTACCATAACCTCTGCATTCTTAGCATTCTCAGAAAGATTGATGAACAGCTTCAAATGCTCGCTGAGCACCTTTGCAGCAAGGCTGACAGCCTCATCCGGCGCGATCGTTCCATTGGTATAAACATCCAACGTCAGCTTATCGTAATCTGTAATCTGTCCCACACGGGTATTCTCTACAGTCATATTCACCCGGTCTACCGGCGTATAGATAGAATCTACCGCAATACTGCCGATTGGACAGTCATCCTTTTTATTCTTGTCAGAACTGATATAACCACGACCTCTTGTGATGATCAGATCCATATCAAATCTGCACTCTTTGCCTCCGCTCAATGTGGCAATGATCTGATCCTGATTGACAATCTCAACATCGGGATCCTCCATTATGATATCGGAAGCCTTAATGACTCCGGAGCCCTCAAACTGAATATGCGCCTTCTTAGGAGAATCGTTGTCACTATTATCTTTTATCGCGAGACTCTTGATATTCATGACAATCTCCGTCACATCCTCTTTCACACCGGGGATGGAGGAAAACTCATGAAGCACGCCATCGATCTTGATCTGGCTTACTGCAGCTCCCGGCAGGGATGCTAACATGATCCGTCTTAAAGAGTTGCCAAGCGTAATACCATATCCACGTTCAAGCGGCTCTACAACAAACCGCCCATACTTCTTATCTTCGGAGATTTCTGCCACTTCAATATTCGGGCTGTCGAAATTAAATGCTAACATTAAATACCCTCCTTCATCTTTTAAAAGATAATTGATTACTTAGAATACAACTCGACGATGAGCATCTCATTTACCGGCACATCAATTGCCTCTCTTGTAGGAAGCTCCTTCACAGTTCCTTTCTTTGTCTCGTAATCAACTTCCATCCAGTCAGGTACGATTCTAGACTCTGTTACTTCGATAATATCCTTAAATCTCTGCAGACCCTTTGCCTTTTCGGTCAATTCGATCACATCACCTGCTTTTACTAAATAAGAAGGAATATTCACTTTCTTGCCATTGACCAGAACATGCTTGTGTCCTACAACCTGTCTTGCTTCCCTTCTGGTTCTGGCAAATCCCATACGGAACACTACGCTGTCCAGTCTGCTCTCCAGCATGATCATCAGGTTCTCACCTGTCATGCCCTTCATACGGTCAGCCTTCTCATAGTAGTTACGGAACGGCTTCTCTAATACCCCATAGATGAATTTTGCCTTCTGTTTTTCCCGAAGCTGCATGCCATACTCGCTGACCTTCTTGTTCGGGTTTCTCAGACTTCTGATCGACTCGTTTACATGTCTGTCAAGTTTTTTATTGATGTTCTTCTTCTGTCCGTCAACCTCTCTCTTCCATTCGCTGGTATGTGTGTATTTCTCAACACCAAGATAAGAGGGATCCAGACCAAGCGCCCTACATTTTTTAAGAACTGGAACTCTATTAATTGCCATTATCCTCTACCTCCACTTTCATTATACACGACGTCTCTTAGGCGGACGGCATCCATTGTGGGGAACCGGTGTCACGTCTCTGATACTGGTTACCTCCAAGCCATTTGCCTGCAATGCACGAATTGCTGCCTCACGTCCTGAACCCGGTCCTTTTACCATAACATCTACTGTCTTAAGTCCATGAACTAACGCAGCCTTTGTTGCAGTTTCTGCTGCCATCTGCGCTGCATAAGGAGTAGATTTCTTTGAACCTCTAAATCCAAGACCACCGGCGGAAGCCCATGAAAGAGCATTTCCTTCATTATCCGTCAAAGTAACAATCGTATTGTTAAAGGATGACTGGATATGTGCCTGTCCATGTTCAACGTTTTTCTTGACACGCTTTTTTGTAACTTTCTTTGTTGATGGTTTCTTTGCTGCTGCCATTTAAACTAACCTACTTTCTAATAAAATTCCTATACACGCCATATTCCATAAGGATAACCTTCGTGTATAAACCTACATGATTCCACAATTACCACAAGTAAACCTTACTTCTTCTTACCTGCTACAGTCTTCTTCGGACCCTTTCTTGTTCTGGCATTGGTCTTTGTCTTCTGTCCACGAACAGGAAGTCCTTTTCTATGACGGATACCACGATAGCATCCGATCTCTTGAAGCGTCTTAATGTTTAATGCGATTTCTCTACGAAGATCACCTTCTACCGTGTAATCCCTGTCAATGATCGTACTAATCTCTTTTACTTCACTATCTGTCAGATCCCTACAACGGGTATCCGGATTGACCTTAGCTTCCGCTAAGATTTTGTTTGCGCTTACTCTGCCGATTCCATAGACATAAGTAAGTCCGATTTCGACACGTTTGTCTCTAGGTAAATCAACACCTGCAATACGAGCCATTTCTCATTTCCTCCGTTTTCTTGGTGTACCGGTCTTATATTTGTTTCTAAAAGATCAACCGGCCTGTTAACAGTTACTAATTGATTGGGGTCAGCCAAAGGACCCAACCGGATCGCTCCGGTCTTGTCTGTTTCCAACTATTATATAGTAGAAACAGTATCAATCGTAAATGCACGGTATCACCTGCTACCTCACATTTATCGATTTTCAGCATCCTCTATTGACGGATAGATTCTGCTGCAGCCGCACAAATTAATGACAAACAAAAACAGCAATTATCCCTGTCTCTGTTTATGCTTTGGATTCTCACAGATAACCATGATTCTCCCTTTTCTTTTGATGATCTTGCACTTTTCGCAGATCGGTTTTACTGATGATCTAACTTTCACGGTTAAACCCTCCTTTCAAAAAAGACCGTTTTAAAGTATATCATGAACTATTAGTAAATGCAAGAAATATTTTTCTTACATCTAATAAACTTTTACTAAACTTTCACAAAAGAAATTTTTATTTGTCTCTCCAGATAATTCTTCCCTTAGAAAGATCATATGGCGAAAGCTCCAGAGTTACCTTGTCTCCGGGCAGGATCTTAATGAAGTTCTGCCTGAGCTTACCACTGATATGTGCCAGGACCTCATGTCCATTCTCAAGTTCCACCTTAAACATGGTGTTGGGTAATTTTTCTGTTACAGTTCCTTCAATTTCGATTACATCAGCCTTTGACATCCTATAGATTTGCTCCTTTCTTAGCCTGTAAACTTCTGGGTTTTCATTTTATACTGTTTTAATACATATTTAATTTCTTCATCCATGACCGGCTGCCCGCTTTCCAGCTTCCGCCTTACAGCTTCGATCGGTATCTCTTGCAATCCATTTTTAATGATCTGGATATGTTTTTTATTTTTTTTCTTTGGAGACGCCACTGTTTTTCCAATCCCATCCGCAAGATGAACAGCGTCCTTTTCTTCTTTTAGGATCAGATAGATCTCATCCTTATCGTGTCCTGCTTTCGAGACTGCCAGACATCCTACCATACTAATAACCATTCCCTTCTCAACCCAGCAGTGTCAATATCTCCGGTTCTCCGTCCGTAATCAGGATCGTGTTCTCATAATGCGCTGACGGAAGTCCATCCTCTGCTACGACCGTCCAGTCATCCTCCAGCCACTCCACATCTCCTCTGCCCATATTGATCATCGGTTCGATTGCCAGTGTCATACCGGGCTGTAGCTTTGGTCCGCGGCGGATCTGTTTAAAATTTGGGATCTGCGGATCTTCATGGAGCTGCGTACCAACTCCGTGACCGGTCAGGTCCCTTACGATCCCATAACCAAACTTTGAGATATACTCATCAATAGCATTGGAAATATCGAACAGGCGATATCCCGGTTTTGCATATTTGATCCCTTCAAAAAAACTGTTTCTGGTTTCATCAATCAGTTTCTGACATTCTGCGCTGATCTTTCCGACACCATAAGTTCTTGCCGCATCCGAATGATACCCCTTATAGATCAGTCCCGCATCCAGACTGACGATGTCTCCTTCATGAAGAATGCGATGCTCATTGGGAATTCCATGTACCACTTCTTCGTTGACCGATACACAGATCGAAGCAGGATATCCATTATAATTCAGGAAGTTCGGAATACATCCATACCCTCGGATCAACTCATCTCCATAATCATTGATATCTTTTGTTGAAATACCGGGGCGAATCATCTTTCCCAGTTCCTCATGTACTAATGCAATCAGCCTGCAGGATTCCCTGATCAGCTCTATTTCTCTTTCCGATTTAATTAAGATAGCCATTTCAGTTTATGTCCTTCTTGCAATCTACGCTTCCAGAATATCCGTAATACTCTTAAACACATCCATCATATCAATCGTGCCGTCCACAGACTGAAGCACGCCCTTGTTACTGTAATACTCAATCAAGGGCTGTGTCTGGTCGTGATAGACACCAAGGCGGTTCTTTACTGTTTCCTCCTTATCATCATCCCTAAGGATCAGATCATTACCGCATTTATCACATAACCCTTCCTTCTTTGGAGGAATATGTACCATATGATAAGTCGCGCCACAGGAAACGCATGCGCATCTTCCCGACATCCTGCGGACAATATTTTCATCCGGCACTTCCACATTGATGGCATAATCGATCTTTTCATTTCTTTTGGTCAATTCCTGATCCAGTACCTCAGCCTGCGGGATCGTACGGGGAAATCCATCCAGCACATATCCCTTTTCACAATCCGGCTGCGCTACCCGGTCTAACAGAATACGGACCGTCAGCTCATCCGGAACCAGCTCGCCCTTATCCATATATGTTCTTGCCTCTTTGCCAAGCTCTGTTCCATTCTTAATATTGGCCCGGAAAATATCTCCGGTAGAAATATGTGGAATCTGATACTTTTCTGCAATCATCTTTGCCTGAGTTCCTTTTCCGGCCCCCGGCGCACCTAACATAATGATTTTCATTCTAATAACCTTCCCTTTCTAACAACCTGCAAACTTTGGGCCGCAGGCACAAATTTACGATTGAAAAATCTTTGATTTTTCAATCTACTTTGTGTTGAAAAGGACACTACACCGGAATCCGGCGTAGTGTTCCTAAAATTAAGAATTTAAAAATCCTTTATAATTACGTTCCAGCATCATCGTTTCGATCTGGGACAATGTCTCAAGAATAACACTGACAATGATGATCAAACTTGTACCACCAAAGGAAACCCTTGCACCAAACACTCCGCTAAAGAAGATCGGAATAGCTGCTACAACAATCAATCCAATAGCTCCCATAAAGATAATATAGTTTAATACATTGGTCAGATATTCTGTCGTCGGTCTGCCCGGTCGGATACCAGGGATAAATCCACCGCTTTTTTTCATATTATCCGCGATCAACATCGGATTGATCGTAATAGAAGTATAGAAATAAGCGAAGAATACCACCAGTACGATATAAACCAGAAAACCTAACGTATATACAGGCTGTTCCGAAGAGAACCAGTAATTGGACTGAAGTCCTTTCATGATCTCGCCGATCTTTCCTGTGGCATTGACTCCAAACAAAGAGCACACAACTACCGGAAACTGCATCAGCGATGATGCAAAAATAATCGGCATAACACCTGCGGTGTTGATTCTCATAGGAATATGCGAGTTATTCGCTCCCACCATTCTGCTGCCCTGCACCTTCTTTGCATACTGCACAGGCACCTTTCTCACGCCGGCATTCAGATAAACAACAAAAACCACCGTTGCGATGATTACCGCACAAATAATCACTGCCGCCAAAACTGCCTTTCCTGCATTGCTGGCAGACGTAACGAACGTCGTCACAAGAGTTCCGATATCCGCCGGCATCCTGGAAACAATATTGATTACCAGGACGATAGAAATACCATTGCCAACACCGTTTTCCGTAATCCGCTCACCCAGCCACATAAGCAGTGTACTTCCTGCCGTCATTGCTGCAATAACCGCAACATAGTTGATGATAGAAGGATTTGCAACATTTAACAATCCTCTGGAACCAAAACCGATGGCAAGCGCTGCCGACTCGATCAATGCCAGCGCAACCGTAACGTATCTTGTTACGGACGCCATCTTCTTCCTTCCTTCTTCCTCTTTATTCATCTCCTCCAGCTTCGGAATCGCAATCGTCAGAAGCTGTATGATAATGGAGGATGTGATATATGGCGTGATATTTAATGCAAACAGGGACATACTCGTAAAAGAACCACCTGTAAACGCGTCAAAAAAACTGAATGCATCACCCGACTGCTGCTGAAACCACTCTGCAAAATAGTTCGGATCCACGCCCGGCACGGGAAGCTGAGATCCGATTCTGATCACCACCAACATTGCCAGCGTAAATAATAATTTCTTTCTTACTTCCTTAATCTTAATTGCATTAATGAAAGTTTTGAACATTAAATCACCTCTGCTGTTCCACCAGAAGCTTCTATCTTCTCTTTCGCTGCTGCACTAAAGGCATTTGCCTGAACGGTAAGCTTCTTAGTAAGTTCGCCATTGCCGAGAATCTTTACTCCATCCTTAGGATTTTTAACGATTCCCTGCTCCATCAATGCTTCAATCGTAACGGTTGCGCCGTTATCAAATACTTCCAGTCTGCTTACATTAATTCCCACGATTTCCTGAGTATTTCTATTCTTAAAACCTCTCTTGGGAATACGTCTGTATAAAGGCATCTGACCGCCTTCAAACCCGATTCTGGGTGCTCCGGAACGAGCCTTTTGTCCCTTATGACCTTTGCCTGCGGTCTTTCCGTTGCCTGAACCATGTCCACGGCCTCTTCTAAAATTATCACTATGCTTGGAACCTTCCGCCGGTCTTAAGTTTGATAATTCCATGCTGTTACACCTCCAATCTTTTATGCTTCTTCCACTTTCAGCATATAACCTATCTGCTGAATCTGTCCTCTTGTTGCCGCATTATCCGGCAGTGTCACTGTCTTATGCATCTTAGTAAGACCCATAGCTTCCACAGTCCTTCTATGCTTCGGCACAGCTCCAATCGGAGACTTTACAAGAGTAATCTTTAACATTTTTTCTGCCATGATCTGTGACCTCCTATTTATAGCTCACTTACCGCCCACGGCGGCACTACTCATCGTCAATGGGAAGAACGCTGCTTTTTAGCGTTCTTGTATGTGAGACTTAGAATTTCTCTGCGAAGCAGCCATTGCTGCGAGCAGCTAGAAATTCTTCTCACATTTAGGCCCGAACCTCACTCAACGCCTTACCACGTTTTGCCGCAACCTCTTCCGGAGATTTTAACTGGCTTAATCCTGCAATCGTAGCAAGAACAACATTCTGCTTATTATTAGATCCCAAAGACTTAGTACGGATATTCTTAATTCCTGCCATATCACATACGATACGGGCCGGACCACCAGCGATAACACCGGTACCTTCCGGAGCCCTCTTCAATAATACGGAAGCGGAACCAAATTTACCAATAAAGTCATGGGTAATACTTGCATTGTCATCAAGGGCAACTGTTACAAGATTCTTAGCTGCATCTTCTTTTCCTTTGCGGATTGCTTCAGGAATTTCCGTTGCTTTTCCAAGACCTGCACCCACATGTCCCTGACCGTCGCCTACAACTACCAAAGCTGTAAAACGCATTGTACGTCCACCTTTCACTACCTTGGTAACACGTTTGATAGAAACTACTTTATCATTTAATTCCAACTGACTTGCGTCAATGATTTCATGTCTCATGTGTTCTTATGCATCCTTTCCTTAAAATTCTAAGCCAGCTTCTCTGGCTGCGTCAGCTAATGCTGCAACTTTACCCTGATATATATAACCGCCTCGATCAAAAACCACTTCCTTGATACCTTTTTCCATTGCACGCTTTGCAATGATAGTACCTAAGTATGCCGCTGCTTCAACGTCATTGGTCTTCTTAAGCTCAGCCTTTACATCTTTTTCCAATGTAGATGCTGCAACTAAAGTATTTCCAACTGTATCGTCAATAATTTGAGCATACATATGATTATTGCTTCTGAA
>CAMWHY010000099.1 GCA_947174185.1 uncultured Lachnospiraceae bacterium
TTCGCAGGTTACGGAAAGGCAAGGTTATTAAGATGAAAATGGAAGAAAATCGATTAGGGGAGTTAGTTGACAAGGCAAAACAGGGAGATTCTGCGGCATTTGAAAAACTGTATTCTATTAGCTGCAAAAAGGTGTATTTTACCTGTATCAGTTTTCTTCGAAATGAGGAGGATGCAAAGGATGTGATGCAGAATGTTTATATCACTGCCTATGAAAAACTTACTTCTCTTAATGATGCTGAAAAATTTGTTCCATGGATCAACAAGATTGCGGTAAATAAGTGCAAGAAGCTTCTGATGAAAAGAACGGCGGTTTTTGCGGATGTTGAAGAGACTGGTAACGAGTTGACGGAGGAAAACGAAAATTTCTTGCCTGAGGAGTACATTACCCAAAAGGAAAAAAGGAAACTGGTAATGGATATCATGAGAAATACCCTTTCCGATATCCAGTACAAGACGGTCATACTTTATTATTTTAACGGGTTGTCGGTCGATGAGATCGCAGATATTATGGAATGTCCTCCGGGAACGGTAAAGTATAGGCTGAGCGTTGCACGCGCCAAGATCAGGGACGGCGTGGACGCATATGAAAACAAAAGTGGCGACAAGCTTTATTCTGTTGTGGGACTACCGCTGCTCATGAGGCTGCTTTATGAGGAAGCGGAATCTATGGCAGTGCCGGATATACTTCACGACATTATGGAAGCCGTCAGGGGACATCTGGCAGCAGGGGCGGTGGAAAGTGCTGCAACTGCCGGAGAAACGGCAGGAACGATAGAAAGCGGGGCAGCCGCCGGAGAAGCAGCACAAAACACGATAGGCGGTATGGCAAATGGCGTAAAAGGAGGAATTATGAAAGCAGGAATGAATACATTAATAGCTAAAATAGGAATAGCGGCAGCCGCGGTGGCAGTAATTTCTGTAGGCGCGGTATTTTTTATTAGAAATAGCGGAGAAGAGGAAGGGTCAGGCGGAGGAACGCAATACGACACCCAGGAACAGACGTCAGGGCATGAATCGGAAGGTGATGCACAGGGGCAGTCCCCAGCATCATCCGTTGACCTGGATGCTGTTGAGGAGTATGGTTACCCGCCCTTCTGGTTAAAATATGCCAATTTGGGGGCGCTGGAGGAGAAGGATCTTAGCAGTGTTTTGTTTTATGATAAGGTTCCGGTTGGCACAAGCCTGGCGGAGGTGATATCATCCTATAATTATATTATAGCTAGTGATTCTCACTATAATTGGAATCATTATGATTCTTTAGAGGCGTTTATGGAATGGGCGACCACGGAGTCGATGGGCGTAAGGGATACAAGAATCATTAATTGTTTTATTGAGGAAGATAATCGTGACACAAATATGGCATTTGAAATCCGCAATTTGACAGATTCCGAGGTCACGGTCTGGGAATGTATAGAGAATAACCAGTTCGAATATCAAAGTCCTTATACAATTGGATGGGAAATTCTCGGCGTTCCCATTCCGTATGTGCAATATACGGATAACAAAGAAGGGCTGACGGGACTGGTGGAACTTTTAGGACGGCCAACACTGGTAGCGGCTTCCTTTAATTATATATCGGAAACGGACAGAGAGGGCGAGGAGGAATTTGCCGAAACCGTATTTAGGGGTGGAGGAAATATAGGCTATCATCTGATATATGAAAGAGGGGATTATATTTTGGACATTATTGTTTGCGAAAATTGCCATGATGGTGCTTATGAAATTCAATGTCAAGTGTCATATTATACAAGAGGGTATTTTGAGTATTGGCAGCCGGGGAAAACATTTGAAGATCTTGGATTAGGATGTTATGATTTTGAATAGGAGAGAACGTTTCCGTTCTGGAATATAATTTGAAAAAGAGGGTGCTTCTTTGGAAGCATCCTTTTTATATCTGTCTAAATTAAGGGATGGCAGATAATAAAATAGCAAACTTTGGAATTGATCGTTTAACAGGAGTGTAGAAAACTCTGTAAAAGGGCTGTTTAAGCAGAAAATGCAGATGGAATGACAGTAGACTTTTAGAAGGGCGATTGATATAATAAATATATAAATTTTGCGTGAAGCAGCCTGCGTTGGCAGAGAAAGTATGGTAAAAAGATATGGGTAACTTAGATTCTGACAGGAAACAACAGCAGGAACTGCATTTTCCTATGATGGAACACTCTGAATATCTGAAAGCGCAAGATCAGGAAATTGAACGCGGAAGAGAAGAGGGATTGGATGTTTCCCTGTATGAAAATCCTGAATTTAACTGGCTGCAAATGGAGCAGATCCGGATGGGGCTTAAGGATGGGGTGGATGCTTCCGTATATGCGCATCCGAAGTACAACTATGATACCATGCGCCAGATCCGGCTTTCGCTCTATTCCGGTATCGACCTTATTCCTTATCTTCACAGAGGGTTTAAGGATGATTCTCTGGAGGAGATTCGGATGGCCTTGATGAATAAGGTCCCTATTGATGAATGGCTGAAAGATGATATGTGTGCGCCGCAGATTCATGAAATACGGATCGGGTTGTGCGAACAGTTAGATATTTCCGCTTATTGTGACACAAAGTATAATTGGATGCAGATGTATGAAATCCGTTTGGGGCTGGAAAAGAAACTGGATGTTTCCGTCTATGCAAATACTCTGTATAGCCACTGGCAGATGAAAGAGATCCGTCTTGGGATGGAGGCCGGTCTGGATGTATCCTCTTATTGCAGTCTTGTGTTTTCCGCAACAGATATGAGGGAAAAGCGTTTGGCGCTTGTAAACGGCAAGATTCCCCAAACGCCGGCTGATCATGGGAAAGGCATGGATCTGGCAGCTTATCGGAAAAAAGAATTTGTTATTTCGGTGGAGAACAACGGAAATAAAGCGTATGCATATATCCCATGGACGCCCGGAAATACGGTGGCAATGGAAGATATTTATTTTGATCTGGGAAGGCGTGGGATCATCTTTGGTATCAAAGACGACGCTATTTCTGATTTGATCGAAAACCACCGGATGAATGAGAAAGTTCTGATTGCCGAGGGAATCCCGCCTAAAACGGGTGAAGACGGCTGGTTTGAGTTTTTTGTCAGGCTGGATCTGCCCAGAATTCCAGCGCCGCTTCCCGACGGCAGTGTGGATTATGTTAATATCGAGGCCTTCGAGATGGTTGAGAAAGGCGAAAAAATAGCGCTATATCATCGGGCGGGAAAAGGAACTGACGGAAAGAATATCTATGGGGAAACCATTCATGGAGAAAATGGAAAAGATAAGAAACCTTTGCGTGGGGAAGGATTCCAGATTGAGTCTGACGGAGTGACTTATGTCTCCAGATTAAATGGGAAATTTGAATATATCAACGGCCGGATCGTCATTACCAATATGCTGATTGTCCGTGAGGACGTTACTTCGGTGACGGGCAAGCTGGAGGTGGATGGTTCTGTATATGTGATCGGCAGTATTTATTCCGGCGGATATATCAAAGCCACCGGCGACATCATTATCGAGCATAATGTTGAGACGGCACATTTGATTGCCGGCGGGAACGTGATGATCAAGAAAGGAAGCTGTTCCAAACAGGACTGCATTATCGAGGCCGGAGGGGAAGTTTCGGGAAGCTTTTTTGAGGCTGCCAATATCAATGCAAGGGGCAATGTTAAGGCCAATTATATAATGAACAGCAACATCAATACCATGGGCAGGGTCATCATCTCGGGAAGCAAGGGGTTATTGCTCGGCGGACGGATCTGTGCCGTAAAGGGAGTGGATACTTATAATCTTGGAAATAATTCCCACCGAAAAACGCTTTTGGAAGTCGGGAGAAACGAACTGTATGATAAGGAGCAGGCGGAATATGCCGTAAAAAGGGAACAGCTTGTAAAAGAGCTGTCTGCCCTGGAAAAGAGCTGGGAAAAGCTTGCCCAGCTGGTTGCTGCCAAGAGAGAGGTCCCGGAAGAGATGGTGCGGAAAGTCCATGCCACCATCGTTGCAACCAATCAGGAATTGGCTGAACTGGACGCCGAAGTATCCAAGCTGGCTCATATGACGGATGAGAATATGCTTATGCCTGTCTGCATCAGGGGAAGAGCATACGAGGGCAGCATAATTGTGATCAACGATATCAAATACATGCTGACGTCAGTCGTCAGCCGGGTTGTCTTTAAACTCCGGAACAATCGGGTTGTAATGGTAACATTGTTTAAATAAAGAAGGAATGGGGAATTTATGAAACGAGATACAATTTTGATTTTTGAGGATAATGCCATTGAACGCGAAATCTTGGCAGAATTATTTCGTGGGGAATACAAAATTTTAGAGGCGGAAAACGGTAAAAAGGGGATCGATCTTTTAAACAGCAACTTTCATTCGATTGCCGTTGTTCTGATAGATAATATGATGCCTGTCATGGATGGGTTTGAGGTAATGAATTTTTTGAAGGAAAAAAAGGTCATGAATAAAATCCCATTTATCATGATCACGGGACAGGATTCCTGGGAATTTGAAAAAAGAGGTTATGAATACGGGATTGTGAGTTATATTAAAAAACCGTATCAGGCCGAAGTCATAAAGCAGGTGGTGAGCAATGCGGTCGGCTGGTTTCATTATAAAATGCAGCTGGAAGTTGTGGTTAAAAAGCAGAATGATAACATTCAGAAACAGAATGACAAATTAAAGAAGCAGGCGAAGAAGCTAAGTCAACTAAATGAGATTTTGATTGATTCCCTCAGCAATATAGTGGAATTTAGAAATTTGGAATCCAAGCAGCATATCAAAAGGGTCCGCGAGTATGTTCAGTGTCTTGGGGAAAGCATTATAAAGCTTTATCCGGAATATGAACTTACTCCTGAAAAACTGGATCAGATCAGCTGGGCTTCCTCGCTCCATGATATCGGGAAAATTGCACTCCCCGATAATATTATCTTGAAATCCGGCAGGCTGACAAAAGATGAATTTGAACTGATTAAATCGCATACTACTAAGGGAGAGGAAATTATATCACAGGCCATTCAGCTAAATGATAAGAATATTTTTGATTATGCATGCGACATCGCCAGACATCATCATGAAAAATATGATGGGAACGGCTATCCTGATGGTCTGAAGGGTGATGAGATCAGCATAGCGGCGCAGATCGTTTCCCTGGTGGATGTATATGATGCGCTTACATCCAAACGTGTTTATAAAGACGCTTATGAACCGGACCGGGCGTACCAGATGATCATTAACGGGCACACTGGTGCGTTTTCGCCCAAATTGCTGAAAGCGTTTACGGAAGTGCGTGAGGAATTTGAAAAATTGTTGGTTTTATACCGCGACGACGAGTAAGCGGTAAGGAGACAATCCTGCAATAATTCCCGGCATGATTTCATTATACTGATAAAGAGTTTATACGGAGGAGAATATATCATGTCTCGACAGGGAATTATATTTGATCTGGACGGCACGCTTTGGGATTCTTCCGAAGCGGTTGTGCAGTCATGGAACGAAGTGATCAGGACGTTTCCTGATTTTCATGATCTGATCAGTGTAGAGGAAATGCAGTCTTATATGGGCATGCCCATGGACGAGATCGCTTATGCGTTTTTCCACGGTCTGCCGAAGCCGCGCGCTTTGGAACTGATGGATATCTGTATGGCCAATGAAAACGACTATATCCGGCGGAATGGCGGCAGGCTATTTGAGGGACTGGAGGATACGCTGAAAAAACTGCAGGAAAACTATTTTCTTGCCATTGTCAGTAATTGCCAGAAGGGATATATTGAAGCGTTTTTGACATACCACCACATGGAAAACTATTTTCAGGATATTGAAAGTTATGGTAATACCGGTCTGCAGAAGGGCGATAATATCCGACTGGTCATGGAGCGCGATCATATCGATAGTGCGGTCTATGTTGGAGACACCATGGGAGACTACACGGAGACCATGCGTGCGGTGCAGTTGGTAAGCGGTCTGAGACCGCCATTGAAACTGCAGTTTCTGCATGCGGCATATGGATTTGGCAAAGTGCCGGAGGGAACTGCTTCCATTTCAGATATCAAGGAACTTTCAGACGCTGTGGAACGGATGTTTTAATTCCTGCGGCAGGATCTTAGCCGTGATTTGCACTGAATATATCGGCAACTTCGGTGATGGTGATATAGGCGGAGGAATCGATTCCGTGGATGATAGAACGCATCCTGCCGATCTGGAAACGATTCACCACAAAGTAAATGAAAGAGCGGGATTCGCCGGAAAATCCCCCTTTGGCATCTAATATGGTTACGCCGCATTCAAAGGTCTCAGACAATGCCTTGACGATTTCATCCGGTTTCTTTGTGATAACGATGGCTGCCTTGGAGCGGTCCAAACCTTCTACGATAAAATCCAATGTTTTTAATGCCGCAAAATAGGTTACGATGGAATAAAGGGGCAGAGTCCAACTATGCATGATGATGCCGCAGGCAACATATAACAACAGGTTATAGATCATGACAAAAATGCCTACAGAGATGCCGATTTTTTTTGCAAAGATCACAGCCATAACCTCAATCCCGTCCATAGCGCCGCCAAAACGTATTGCGAGTCCGCTTCCGATGCCGGAGATGATACCGCCGAATACGGAGCATAGTAAAAGATCTGTTCCTGCAAGAGGGGATGAATCACTTACGTCCACCGGAATGACATATGTAATCAGCCATGCGGTCAGGGAATAAATGACGACGGAATAGATTGCGCGGATGGTAAATTCCCTGCCCTGACGTTTCAATCCATATAAGAACAGAGGGATATTCAATACGATCAGGAATAATGACAAAGAAAGAGTTTTTGGCGTAATCTGAGACAGAAGCATAGATGTACCGGAGATTCCGCTGTCATATAATCTTACCGGGGCAAGAAACACGGTGATGCCAAATGCATTGGTCATCCCGGCAAGGGTGAGTAAAACAAATTGCCATTTCGATTTTTCCATGAAATTCTCCTTTTCTGTTAAGTCAAAATTTAGTTCATTGAGATCCCTATTTTTGCAAATTCTCGTTTTCCCGGCACTGTCCCGCAAGGTAATCCACAAACTGCTGTGCCGTCCGTCCGGAAGTACCGCCGTGAGAGAGTTCCCACTGACTGGCTTTGGCGCAAAGTTCCGCATCAGATAACATGATCTCAGGATGCTTTGCTGCAAGGAAGCGGACGATGTTGTAATATTCTTCCTGCTGTGGTTTGGCATAAAAGATCGTTACGCCAAATCTCTGCGCAAGAGAGAGTTTTTCCTGTATCGTATCGGAACGGTGTACTTCGTTGTTGTGCTCCATGTCGTTCTTGTCATTCCAGCTTTCCTTGATCAGATGACGGCGGTTGGATGTGGCATAGATCAACACATTATCCGGTCTGGTTTCCAGTCCGCCTTCAATGACTGCCTTCAGGTATTTATATTCGATCTCAAAATCCTCAAACGAAAGATCGTCCATATAGATGATAAAGCGGTAATTCCGGTTTTTAATATGGGAGATGACGCTGGAAAGATCCTGAAACTGATGTTTATAGATCTCGATCACGCGCAGCCCCTGATTATAATATTCATTGATGATCGCTTTGATGCTGGTTGATTTTCCGGTGCCGCTGTCTCCAAATAGCAGGGCATTATTGGCTTTTCTGCCATGGACAAAGGCTTCTGTGTTATCGATCAGCTTTTTTTTCTGCGATTCATAACCCACCAGATCGCTTAGCAAGACGCTGTCTGTGTTGGTGATCGGCATAAAGACCAGTTGATCATTTTTTCTGGCGATGCGGAAGGCTTTGTTTAGTCCAAACATCCCCACACCATATGCTTTATAGAAATCTGTAATGATCGTAAAGATTTCATTTTCATCCTTGGCTTTTTCGATCTGTCGGCTGACAGATTTTACCTTTTCACTGACTTCCCGGTTATACATCTGTTCCTTTTTCGGGATAGAATGATAATTTGTAATGGTGGAAAAACAGTCGATGCCCAAATCGTTCTCTATGGAAGAAAAATCAAATTCAAATAATGTTTTAAAAATCTTAAAGTCCTTTCTTGCAAAGGTATTGACCGTTCCGTCGCTGGCGCCGTTTTTTTCGCAGGTCAGGCTGAAGGAATTTTCGTTCGTGATCAGGAGATAGGCTAGATAATTGTGCCAAAGATTCTCATCAAAACCATACTGCGTCGCAAGGTCCAGAAGACGCTTGATTTCCTGATAAATGCGTGTAACCAGGGAGGATGGCTCCTCGGACTGCTTCTCATATGCCCGGTAAATATCGGCAAGTCTGCAGATAATACTATCTCTGCCAAGATCATGATAAAGTACCAGTTTTGCGATTTCGCTATACATAATATTGCGTAACTCCTTATTTCCTGTTGTTTTCCTTAATATAAGGTAACATGAATAAAAGGAAATGTAAATTAGTTAAAAAGAAATCCTTGTCCTATATGCAGGGAATATTTGCATTATCATATCATAACCGCTATAATAAACAGACAAAAAATTGGAAAGATACGACATGGAGAAAGCAATGGGATATATCGGAGAATATAAAACACTTTTACACAGATTACTGCAGGAAAACCGGCTGTCAGAGGCACGGGAACTGTTTTCGGCATTCCATAGGACCATGACAAAATATGATGCCGAGCTTTGTTATCTGGAGGCTGCCTTATGTTATTATGAAGGAAGGTATCCTCTGTCTCTTTTCTGGGCGGAAAGGGGGAAGCAGATGGATGCCGGATATGCGCCCCTTCAGGAACTGCTTTCACTGCTGACGGAAGAGGAAGAACAGCCTTTATTTTCTTTTGACTGTTCCTTTCAGAACCGGAGGTTAAGGATTGTCATGATCAAAGGATATCTGGAGATCTGTAATTATACGCTGGAACGTTTCCGGGAAGTATTTGCAGCATTGGGGCATGAGATCTATCTACTGGAGCTGAAGCAGTTTCGGGAGAACGGTAAAGAACTTCTGGAATTTGTAAAAGAAGGACTGGATTTTGTGCTGACGATAGATAACGAAGGGTTGACGATCCAATTTGATGAAACGCGCAACCTATGGGAATTTTTGGATGTGCCGTGCTTGAATATTTTATTTGATCATCCATATCTTTTCTTTGAAGCATTACCCGGACTTCCTAAAGTATGCGTGCCGGTCTGTGTGGATCCTTATCATGTCCTGTATTTAAAACGCTTTTTTGTTGGATTGGACCACAGCTATTTTATGCCGCTTGGCGGCGAAGAGACTCTGGCAGAACAAGTGATCCCTTGGGAGCGTCGCAGTATAGAAGTGCTGTATGCCGGGAGCCTGAAAAGAGTGGCTGATGCGATTGATGACGACTTTTCCAAACAAGTAATGCGGTATCTGGTCAGTCATACGGCTTCTACGGCTGAGGAGGCGATTGAAATTTGTTTCCGAAATCTTTCCCAGAAAGAACTGGCAGCTTCTTTTCCTGTTCTGGCGGACAGCTGTGACCCGGCGTCGGTAGATGATGAACTGCTTAGACGCGTGATTGAAACATACCGCTTCTGTGATGTGAATACGCAATATGTTTATCGTAAAGAATTGGTACGGCAGCTGATCGATCAGGGAATTCATGTGACGGTCTACGGAGGCGGCTGGGAGCTGCTTGGCTGGGACGATCATCCATATTTTCACCGGTATTCTTTTGCGCCGGCGAAAGAATGTATTTCCAAAATGCAGGATGCAAAATTTGTATTAAACGTTTTGCCGTGGTTTAAGGCGGGTACACATGACCGGGTCAACAATGCGATGCTTGCACATGCGGTCTGTGTGACGGATCGGAGCGCCTATCTGGAGGAACGGTTTACGGATGGGGAAGATCTGTTGTATTTTTCCTTGGAGGATATCGGCGCGGCAGCAGGACGGATCAAGTCGTTGCTGCACGATCCGCAACGGGCGGAGAAGATCGCGGAAAGTGGATATCAGAAAACGGTTTTAAGGGAAACCTGGCAGAACAGGGCGATGGATATGCTTACCAGAGTAATGAAAGGGCGTTTCGACGACGGAATGACTTATCATATTTAAATTAACAAAAATAAACAGAAGAGATAAAAGAGATTTGGAATGTGCATATTTCCCCATTTCTTACAGATACTAACAGCACAAAAGCTAAAGTGAAAATGGAGGAAAAGATTCAACATGAAAGCAACAGGAATTGTAAGACGAATTGATGATCTGGGCAGGATTGTAATCCCTAAGGAAATCCGCAGAAATCTTCGGATCCGGGAAAGCGATTCGATTGAAATATTTACAGGGCGTGATGGAGAGATCGTCCTAAAAAAATATTCTCCAATCGGAGAGATGGGAGTATTTGCGAAAAAATATGCGGAAAGCCTTGCACAGATTTCCGGGATGACGGCAGTGATCGCCGACAGAGACCAATTTATCGCTGTATCCGGCGGTTTCAAAGGACTGCATGGACAATATCTGAGCAAAGAGCTGGAAGAGAAGCTGGATCGAAGGGAAACTGTCATGGCAAACAGCGCGGAACGTGAATTTATTCACATTGATAAGGATGGTTCTGCGGAATATGAGCAGGAGATCATCTGCCCGATCCTCTGCGAAGGGGATGTGGTCGGCGCCGTGATCCTGCTTGCAACAGAAGAGAAGGCGGATATGACCGGAACGGAGAAGAAACTGGTGCAGACAGCAGCCAATTTTCTGGGGAAACAGATGGAAACAACGTAATAGAACTCTGGAAGCTGATTTAATCTTCCTCGATTACCTGGATTTCCAGATAATCAAAATCGATCTGTTCTATAAAGTTGTCCTGATAAAAACGTGCTTTGGCAAATTGTTTAAACTCTTTGGCTGTTTTATCCAGCCAAAGGGGTTTGCCGAGATCAAACTGGCTGCAGACCTCGTTTAATGCATCAAATACTTTATGGGTGCGTGTGTCGTTTTCGTCGTTGCAAATGACGGTATCTTTGAGTAAACGGTTTTCTTTTATGATT
>CAMWHY010000100.1 GCA_947174185.1 uncultured Lachnospiraceae bacterium
TTTGTTCATATTTTGTTTTGAATTAATTAAATAATGTATCATTTTTTATCCATTATTTAAAAGTATGATGTATTCAGAGCAAATAATAAACGACATATTGAAGGAAAAACTTTTTCATAATATAATGCCAAGTAAATCTCTGATTTACTTGGCATCCTCCCTTTTTAGGGATAACTTTAGAAAGAAGTTCTTTAGATGAATAATAAAAATCCCAACAAAAAACAACAATTTTGCAATTCCTGGCGAATAAACGGCGGCGATCTGAAACTTATTGCCATGATCACAATGCTCATCGATCATTTTGGCGCTGCTTTTCTTATTTTCTACATGAATATCGGCGATAACCGTCTGAAATACCATGAGCTTTATAACATTTCCCGGAGTATCGGCAGAATCAGCTTCCCGATTTTTATCTTCCTACTGGTGGAAGGATTGTACCATACCAGAAATATAGGGAAATACCTGTTGCGTCTGTCCCTTTTCTGTATCATCTCAGAAATTCCTTTCGACCTCGCTTTCCGACGTCAGGTCTTTGACTGGCAGTACCAAAATGTATTTTTTACATTGCTGATTGGTCTGGCTGCCATCGCACTGATACAATATAAAAATAAATTTTTAAAAACCGCATCGTTTCTTGATTGCCTAGCCAATATTATCATCGCTGCAGCTGCCATGCTGCTGGCAGATTTTCTAAAGACAGATTATAGCTGGGTAGGCATACTCGCCATTCTTACCGCATACTGGCTGCACTCCTCTGACCTCCAGATGTGGTTTGTATGCCTCGTTCTGTTCTTTTTCTCCAGTAATCTGGAATTGTATGCATTGTTCTGTATTCCCTTTATTCAGCATTATAACGGCAAAAAAGGGCATCTTCCTAAATGGATGCCCTATCTTTTCTATCCGGTACACCTGCTGATCCTGTGGGGAATAACATCAGTCATCTACAAATGAGAAATGCCGTTTACTTCTTCTCATTTGATCGCTTGTTTTAATACCTTTATCATATAATCGATCATCTGATCCGTCATCCCCGGATAAACGCCGATCCAGAAACTGTCCTCCATGATCCGGTCCGTCATCTTCAGATCACCGATCACGCGGTAACCGGTGCCGCTTTCACGCATCTGGTCAAAGCAGGGATGCTTGATCAGATTACCTGCAAATAACATTCTGGTCTGTATGCCATGCTCCTCCAAATAAGGCACCACTTCTGTCCGCTTCACCCCTTCTTTACAAGTGATCAGAAAGCCAAACCAGCTAGGTTCTGAGTTCTCACATGGCTCCGGCAGGATCAGTTTATCACTGCAGTCCTGCAGTCCCGCCTTGATCCGATCAAAATTGTGACGTCTTCTTTCAACAAAAGAAGGGAATTTTTCCAGCTGTGCGCAGCCGATCGCCGCCTGCAGATCTGTTGCCTTCAGGTTATATCCAAAATGGGAATAGACATATTTATGGTCGTAACCCTTCGGCAGCTCCCCATACTGTCCGTCAAAGCGGTGTCCGCACATATTATCCTGTCCGGAAGCACAGACACAGTCACGCCCCCAATCACGGAAGGAACGGATACATTTATTCAGAAGCGGGTCATTTGTATAGACAGCGCCGCCTTCTCCCATCGTCATATGATGCGGCGGGTAAAAACTGGAGGTACCGATATCCCCAACCGTACCTGTCAAATACTCCTTACCATCCAAGATATATTTAGATCCCAGCGCATCACAGTTATCCTCGATCAGCCAGAGGTTATGGCGATCGCAAAAGGATTTTACCGCTTTCAGATCAAAAGGATTGCCAAGGGTATGCGCAATCATCACAGCCTTGGTCTTTTGCGACAGCGCCGCATCTAACTGTGTCACATCAATATTGTACTGTGGGATCGTCACGTCAACAAATACCGGTACTGCACCATACTGTATCGCTGGTGTAACAGTTGTGGGGAACCCTGCTGCTACAGTAATCACTTCGTCTCCGGGAAGAATCCGGCGTTCCCCAAGCAGTGGAGAAGTCAGCGCCATAAACGCATTCAGATTGGCAGAGGAACCAGAATTAACAAGCGAACAAAAACGTACTCCCAGATATTCCGCCATCTGCTTTTCAAACTGCACCGTATATCTTCCTGCAGTCAGCCAGAATTCCAATGCAGAATCTACAAGATTACACATTTCACTGCGGTCATAAACCCTTGAAGCATATGGAATCCGGTCGCCCTCCTGATACTCCTTTTTCTTATGATAGATATCGCAATATTGTCCGACCATATTTAAGATTTCTTCTCTCGCCTGCTGTTCTGTCATATTCTCAAACATCATTTTTTCCTCATTTCTGCGCCGCTTTCTAAACGCTGCGATTAAACAATTTGATTCTTTTTAACTAAATATGCTGTCTGTCAAAAAATCTATTTTCATTACATCATTTGTCGCTTTTCTAAAATCTGTCAGCATATCCTGAATCTCCTGATTCAATTCTTTCCATTCTTTTCCCGGATCTATATGCGGAAGCGCCGAATCAGCATAACTGCTTTCATAGCTGCCGGTAAAGCCGTCAAATCCCGCGATCGCAATATTTTTTACTCCGATTCTGTTTAATAATCTCAGGCACATAATTCCTGCATTGTCATAATGATCCCAGCCTCTTTTGATGATCTGGTTATAATTCACAATGATCTCATTGGACAATGGTTCATTCTTAATATTGGATCCCAAGATACATTTTACATTCTTATAATACTGGGGATTATAAGATAATGCGTATTCATACCGGGAGGACGTTGCAAAAAAGATATAATCATATTGATGAGAGCCTGTAGCTGCATTGACTCCTATCATCACCGGATCTTCCTTTTCGATATATTGCTCTACACGCTCCTTCTGCTCTACAGCATTCTTTCCGGGAAGAACAAGCAGGACAGACCTATCCCCAATCGCCTGCCTTAACTGCGCGATGACTGCATTATCATCTACATACTGGTTCAGATACTCCATATATTTTTCTTCCAACAGATCATAATCGTATTTCAGGCGGTCCGCCGGCTGCATGGAAGCAATAACGCTGCGCATGGTTTTGGCGTTTGACCGATGATTCTTTGTAAGGTAAGCAATATTATTGACATGGGTACAATACATTCCCGATATAAAATACGGCGTTGAGTATCCCCATGAAAATTTTTCCTGATACAATACCATATAAGTATCAATTGCGTCTAATATCGCATCCAGATCATAATTACCGTGATGTTTCCGGTTCAGATAACTGGCTACCAGCTCTGTAGTTGCATTACCCGCTCCACGCCCCATGCCGCATAAGCTGGAATCAATGATTCCTTCCCTGCCTGTTTCCTCCAGCAGATCTGCAAACCGCATACTCAAAGCAAAGGATAACTGCTGATTATTGTGGGAATGAAATCCCAGCTTTATGCTGTTGTCCACATGTGCATCCATAATCCGGTAGATCCTCTCCAGATCATCTTCATACATCGCACCAAAAGTATCTACAATGGATATTGCTACCGGCTTTGCCTCATTAATCTTTTCTGCGAGACGAAGCAGTTCCTCATCACTATATCCCAATGTATTGGCAGCCTGAAAATAAACGTCATAACCCTTTTCCTTGACAATACTTCCTAATGCGATACCCTCCGCAAAATGCTCTTTCGGAAATACAATACGTATCGCATCAATACTCTTTCCATCACAGACCGGCAGCTGCGCCAGATCATAACGGTCCCAATCTATCATGGCAACATATGTTTTTCCCGGATCTTTTTCAATATATTGCTCAAGGTCCTGCGGCAGATGGAAAAATGTGGTACCTTCCTGATATGGTTTGTCCTTCAACCAGCCGCACTCTATAATATCCGTCTTTGCCTCCTGCAGTTTCTGGATAATTCCACGGATAGACGCCCCGCCAAAATCCGCATCTACGATATATGCGCCGTCGCGCAGCGTACAGTCTAAAAGCTTAATCCCTGTCATAACCACTTCTCTCCTATCCTATCATTTTATTTCCATACCGGTAAAGTCCCGTGAGCGTTTCATTCTCTGCTACCACAACCTTTATGTTCCGGTCATACGATCCCATAATACGATCCCTGACAGATTCTAATCTGGCGGCGATTCCTCCCGAAAAAATAATCCTTTCCACTTTTGAAAGATCAGGTTCTATTTCTTTTGCCGCCCAAATAAAATTGTCGGCTAATGACTGGAAGATCGCATAATACAGACTTCCCAAAGTCAGAGAATATTCACTGATATTTTCTATATTTCCTGTTGTTTCCTTTGTTATGGGATTTTCAAAAAAGGTCATTTGGCACTTTATATCCGTATGCTGACATTCCTGTTCCGCCCGAATAATGGCAGACCATATCTCACGATCCTCAATACCATTGCAAAACTTACTTAAGATATCTTTGATAAATCTAAAATAGACATTGAGCGCCCTTCCTGACGGCAGATGCGGAATGGTCTTTATATATTTATCGTCAAAAAATGGTCTGACCTGATAATTCCTTATATGGCCTGCACTATCATCACTGTATTCGGATATCAGTTTACTGACCTGTGCTCCGGTCCCAAGGTTAAAAGAAAGATCGCCATCCCGTTCCAAGCCCGCTCCAAGCAGCGCTGCCTGCTGATCTCCGATAGCCGGCAGAACCATTACTCTTGTGCCATTCAAGTTAAAATCTGTTGCCGTTTTGCCCACCTCGGGAAAAATGATATTTTCCCCACCACAAGCGACAATCAGCTTAGCATTCCATGTACCGCTCCTTAGATCATACAATCCCGTAGCCGCCGCATTGGTGGGATGACAGGTTATGGACAGCGTACCGGTAAGCATCCTGACGATATAATCGCCCAATGTATAAAAGTACAGTTGTTTTTCCGTTTTCCCAAGGAACCCTGCAAGATTCAGATAAAGCAGATTGCAGTTCGGCAATCCGGACCGCAGAGGCATGCCTGAACTGCGTATATCCTCCGTATATCTTTCTTCCCCCAGTATCGTCATGGCACAGACTCCATGAACAGATATGGAACCATATTCCTTCTGCCATGAAATATAATCCGTAAAAGGAGTTCCATCGTCATATGCCAGCATAAAACCATGCATCTCATTGGAAATGCACAATTTTACTTCATCCTGTCCATCTGCAAGCTGCATCAGCATTTCCTTCACTATAGGAAGCAACGCCTGAATCCAGACAGGCGACAGAATTTCGCCGCTGTTAGGAACTGCCGGCGAAGCCGCCTGTTTTTGAAGCAGGATCGTCCCATCAGCTATCAATGCACCCTTTATGTAACTGGCTCCGCAATCAATGGCAATAGTATTCATGTGTCTCCTTTATATAGTCGATAAAAAGCTGCTGTAAGCTGTCATCTATCGTCATAGGATATACGATCAGATGACTGGGTGCATCCAGAAAAGCAAAACTCAATGTGTTAGCCTTCACTTTTTTATCCGTTTTGATAATATCAAACAGCTGCTTCGGATCTTCTATTATGATTTCTTCCTTTTGAAAAGCCTGTTTTATCAGATTTTTCACGTCCAGATAGAAGTCCTCTCCTATTAACCCCTGCCTGTATGCCATAAAATTGACAACATCAATTCCCCAGATCACCGCCCTGCCATGTGAGATCTCATTATGGGTATATGCTTCTAACGCATGTCCAAAGGTATGTCCGTAATTAAGCACTCTGCGCAGGTCAGATTCAAATTCATCCTGTTCGATGATCTTCTTTTTTACATTCAGCCCTTTATAAATATAAGCTGCTATATTTTCACAGGGGATAAACTGCGTTTCCTTTTTTAACTCATTATAAAACTCAATTCCATCCGTAAGAGAAAACTTTAATAGTTCTCCCCATCCGTTGATATAGTCATTCTCTGACAAAGTATTAAGAAAATGGACATCAATAAAAATCTTTTTCGGAGGGTAAAACACGCCGATCTGATTTTTATATGGGCCCAAATTGATACCGCATTTTCCCCCTATACAGGAATCGCACATTGCAAGCAGTGTAGTCGGAAAGAAATACCAGTCGATATTTCTGAGAAACAGGTTGGCTGCAATGGTGGTAACATCCTGAGAGATCCCGCCGCCAAAACATACTACCTTCCAATTTTTCCGAACGCCGAGATTTTTCCAAAACATGATAATATCCATAACCGTATCCATGTTTTTCTTGCTTTCCACCGGTTCCATAAAATATATTACGGATTCATCAAGACCACTGAACCTGTCACGATATAAATCATATACATTTTTATCAATCACATATGTAATACTGCCCGTCAATGCCTTAAGCTGGTCCTGAAAACTGTCCACAAAATCAACGGTATAATCATATAAACTCGATGAAATATTAATTGTCTCCACTACCGTCCTCCTTATCTCTAAACAAACTATTTCTTATCCTTTCCTACAAGGGTATCTGCCACCATTTCCCTATCTATAGGTAACTATCTACAGGTAAATCCGCCGTCCACTGCAATCAACTGTCCCGTTATGCTTTGATTATAATCCGAACACAGAAAAGCGGCTAAAGATGCAATATCGTCTTCCGACTGAAACCGGCCGGTGGGGATCTGCTCCTTTATCTGTTCTATCTCTTTTTCTGACAGATTTTTCTTTGTCATATCTGTCATCACATATCCCGGCGCCACCAGATTCACCATGATATTATATGGCGCAAGTTCCAGCGCAATCGACTTCGCCAGACCGGTCAATGCATTTTTTGAGGCGCTATAGGCCACACGTCTCTCTTTTGAAACCATTGCATACAAGGACGAAACAAAAAGTATCCTGCCATACCTCTTTTCCTTCATAGATCCGGCGAACGCATTCAATAGCTGTGTCGCCGAGTATATATTCACCTGAAAAACATCCTGCATGATATCAGGGTTTATCTCCGTTATCCCGGCTAATTTATTAATCCCCGCGCAATGAATGAAAATATCCGGATTTAAATCTTTATTTGCTTTTATATAATCCTCTGTACTCTTTACCGAAAGCAGATCCAATTCATCCCTGCCCGGCGCTGTCAAATCAGCTCCCGCTTCCAGGAAAAAAGAACCTATTCTCTTACCGATCCCTCTGCTGCCTCCCGTAAGAAAAACCCTGCGGCCGCTCAATGAAATCTCCATACTTAGCCTCCATGTTACGACTGTTTTTTAGGCTGTTCCTCTTCTCCGACTAAAGGAATCAACATGATCTTTTTCAGTTCTTCCCGTGAAAGGAACGGCGCAAGATCTTCCATTGGCGGAGAATATAATGTTCCGTCAGGACGCTTCATAGTTGACGGTTTTGGTTCAAATACCTGCTTCGTATCTACAAAGACTTCGCACATTGCATAGCCGTCCATACGGAAAAACATATCCAGAACTTCTTCCATTTCCTGATTGCTATGAATCGCACAATAAGGAATCCCATATGCCGCTGCAATCTTTTTCATATCAGGAAAACTCAGATCCCCTGTCTCAATACCTACACCGATATTACTGATATCTTTAAACAGGTTATTCTGTGTCTGGCGCATGGAATGATAACCGGCATTATTAATTACAAAAATCTTCACAGGCAGTTTATGAAAAACGATAGTCTGAAGATCCTGAAGATTCATTTGGATACTTCCGTCCCCTGCAAGGCAAATCACCTCCTGCTTATTGCAGGCAAAACATGCACCGATCGCAGCGGGAATATCATAACCCATACTTGCCGCTCCGCAATTGAGGATAAATCTCTGGGATTTTTTTATTGTAAAAGCGCTGCACCCTACGACGCAGGCGCTGCCATTGGCAGATACGACGACCGCACCTTCCTTTGCCCGGCTGCTCAGCTCGTTTACAAAACAGTATGCGTTTGATAGCCCCTCTTTTGTATAATGGCGCTCTTTGTCCACAACCGGATATTTTTCCTTCCAGTCATGACAGATATCCAGCCAATCCTGTTTCGGATCTAACGGTTCTTTTACATATTCAGCCAGCTGAGAAAGAAAGGTCTTTGTTTCTGAATGGATCGGCAGTTCAATGTGAACCTTGGGCTTGGACAATTCGAGAGGATCGGCATTGACTACCATAACATATGCCTCTCTTGCCCATGTTTCAGCAGTATAGCCTATCTGTCTGACACCAAGCCTGTTTCCTACCACAAGAAGACAGTCGCTGTTCTGAACAGCCCAATTACCATATCTGTTGCCTACATCTCCCGCCCTGCCGGCATAAAGAGGATGATCGTCTGCCAGCAGATCGATCCCGTCAAAACTTGTTACAACAGGGATATTCAACTTTTCTATCACTTCGCAGAACTCTTGATACGCACCGCAGGTACGAATCTCAACACCAGAATATAGAACGGGTCTTTTCGCTTTTTTGATCCGGTCAAGCACTACCTCCAGCGTTTTATCGCTGACTGGGGACGGAACTGTATTGCTAAGCTCTTCCTCATGAAACTCTATAAATTCCTCCGGATCAATATAACTCCATTGGATATCCAGCGGAATATCCAGCCAGACCGGACCGGGTCTTCCGTGTGTTGCAAGAAACAATGCCTTTTGCAAATGATATTTTACCATCTGCGGACAAGTGATCATTTCTGCATATTTTGTCATCGTCTTAACAGTTTTTGTAATATCAAATTCCTGATCTCCCAAAATCCTCATGGGCAGCCCTGTGCTTCTGACCGTAGTAGGATATTTTACCTGCCCGGAAATAACCAGCATGGGAATACTATCAAGCCATGCGCCAAGAACGCCTGTCAGCGTATTCGTTCCACCGGGTCCTGTGGTACAACAAACCAACGGAAGTTCATTGTTTATACGATAAAAAGCTTCTGCCGCCATGGCAGCAGTCTGCTCATGCTGCACAAAAATATTAGTCATGCCTTCTGTATGACCTAATGAAACATTCAGATGCATCGCGCCGCCACCCGGCACTGTAAAATTATATTTTACATTATGCTGTACAAGATATTGCGCTATATAATCAGATATTTTCGTTTGCATTTTGTCAAAATCCCTTTCACATCATTAAAAATATCCTATTGATTCCCCAAAAATTCCTTGATCTGCCTCTCAGTGACGGCACGAATGTCCCTGCCGTATCTATATTCATAATACCACTCTACAGATTTTTCCACTGCCTTCCCGATATCCCATGTCGGCTTCCATCCAAGAACCGACTTGATCATAGAACAGTCCAGCTTTAAGAAGGATGCTTCATGGGGGCCGCCGTCATGCTGGTTGATCCATGATATCTGCTCTCCGGAAAGCGCCGTCCAATTTTTGCAGAATAAATCTGCAAGCTCTCCTGTCGTAATACAGTCGCTTTCCTCCGGTCCGATATTATAGCTGCCCGCAAGCTTAGGCTCTCCCAGCTGTCTATCCGCAAGCTCCAGATAAGTTACAACCGGCTCCAAAACATGCTGATAAGGTCTGATGGAATACGGATTTCTGATAATGATCGGTTCCTTTTTTTCCGCCGCCCTGAAGCAATCCGGAAGAATTCGGTCTGCTGCAAAATCACCACCGCCGATCACATTCCCGGCACGGCAGGTAGAGACGCTGAGAAAACGCTCCCCAAAAAAGGAATTAATATAGCTGCTCGTCACCAGCTCAGAACAGGACTTGCTATTGGAATAGGGATCATGACCGTTTAACTCTTCATTTTCCCGATAACCCCATGCCCATTCTTTATTCCGATACACTTTGTCTGTAGTAACATTAATAAAAGACTTTACGGATTCTGTCTTCCTGATACACTCCAGAACATTGACCGTCCCCATCACATTCGTTTCATAGGTATAGACAGGATTACGGTAAGATTCCCTGACGATTGGCTGGGCTGCCATGTGAATCACAATTTCTGGCTGGAACTTTGCAAATACGGACATCATCATATCCAGATCCCTGACATCTCTGGGAACGGCATCCACATCCTTATATAATTCCAGCAGCTGAAAGAGTCCCGGTTCTGTTGGAGATTCCATGGAATAACCGCACACCTCTGCTCCCATATCCAATAAAATCTTTGTCATCCAGGAACCCTTGAATCCCGTGTGACCGGTAAGCAATACCTTTTTACCCTGATAATTCATAATAATCCTTCCCTTTTCACGCTTTCCAGGTAATCCACGGCGCATCTCCCCGCGCTATCATCTCCTCCAGCCGCAGCTTGTCCCTCTGGGTATCCATACAGCACCAGAAGCCGTCATGATGATATGCCATCAGCTGACCTTCTTTCACAAGCTGACCCATAACGCTCTGTTCAAAGACCGTCTCATCGTCCTCAATATAGCGGAAAATATCCGGATTCATCACCATATATCCCGCATTGATCACACTGCCATCCCGTTCGCTTTTCTCCCGAAATCCCGTTACCCTATTATCTTGATCCATCTCCAGAATTCCGAAACGCTGCCCTACATTAACTGCCGTAATAGTAGCGGTCTTTCCATGATTTTTATGAAACTCCAATAGTTTATCAATATCAATATCACAGACGCCGTCACCGTATGTCAACATAAAGGCCTCATCCTGCACATATGGCTGTATACGCTTGATACGTCCTCCGGTCATCGTATTTAACCCCGTATCTACCAGGGTTACCTTCCATGGCTCCGCGGCATTGGCATGTACCTGCATCTTATTTTCTGCCGTAAAGTCAAAGGTCACATCACTATTATGTAGATAATAATTGGCAAACCATTCTTTAATTACATGCTGCTTATAACCACAGCAGATGATAAAATCATAATATCCATAATGGGAATATTCCTTCATAATATGCCATAGGATCGGTTTCTCTCCAATTTCGATCATTGGCTTAGGTTTTAAATGGCTCTCTTCACTGATCCTTGAGCCAAACCCACCCGCTAAGATCACTACTTTCACCGTATATTCCCCCTCTCCCTTTTGTACTTTTATAGTATAACC
>CAMWHY010000101.1 GCA_947174185.1 uncultured Lachnospiraceae bacterium
CATATTCTGACAACGTTTGCCAATCCTAACAGCAGGAGGTGCGGAGTATGAATGAAGATACCGTAAAATTATTAAAGGAATGTAATTCAGGCTGCAAGATGGCGATGAACAGCATTGACCAGATTCAGCAATACGTCAAAGATGAAAAGCTGCAGAAATTGTTGGATCACTATAAGGACCTGCATGCCGAGTTAAAAGAAAAATCAGGAACCATGCTGAAAGAAGCGGGCGAAAATGACGAGAAACCGACGATGATGGCATCAGCCTTTTCCTGGTTGAGTACCGAGGTAAAAATGGCATTGGAGAGAAACCATACGCAGATCGCCAAGATCATGATGGATGGCTGCAATATGGGAATCCAGTCCATTGGGGAATACCGCAGTAAATTCAGTGGAGCGTCAAAGGAAGCCTCTGATCTTGCTGGTGACCTGATCCATCTGGAAGAAGATTTCAGCAAAAGTATGGAAAAATATCTATAAATATGGTATGGTAAAAAGGATTTCCGTAGGAAAGCAGACGGAGATCCTTTTTTCAAATATAACAGGCTTTGGGAGAATCATACTTTGTTGTAAGTTTCTGTTTCATATAACAGCGTAATGGGGAGGATAACAGTGGCAATCGAGAACGTAAGAGAGTATTTTAAACAGTATGGGATAGAGGACAGGATACAGGAATTTGAGGTGTCCAGCGCAACAGTGGCGCTTGCTGCGGAGGCGCTGCACTGCGAGGAAAGCCGGATCGCGAAGACGCTGTCCTTTCATCTGGGGGATCAGGTAATATTGATCGTTACCGCAGGAGATAAGAAGATTGATAATCCGAAATATAAGGCGAAGTTTGGGGCAAAGGCGAAGATGCTTGCTTTTGAGGAAGCTGAGCCGCTGACTGGTCATGCAGTGGGCGGGGTATGCCCATTTGCGGTAAAAGAGGGGGTAAAGACTTATCTGGACGTCTCCCTCAAACGTTTTGAAACAGTATTTCCGGCATGCGGAAGCGCTAACAGCGCGATCGAACTCACACCTGAGGAGCTGGAACGTTATTCCGGATGCGAAGAGTGGGTGGACGTTTGTAAGTAAGGATTGAAATGTGGAATCATTTTTTATTAATTAAGGAATAGGAAGGTTTTCAAAAGAGAGATTTGATGATATGATAGAAAGAGTATTGTCAATCGGCAATTTTTGTTTTTCAATATAAAATGAGACGGAGAGGAACGGAGGAAACAGAACAAATGGGACAAGAGCAAAAGAGCGGATTTTGGGGAAGTATCAAGGGAAATATTACTACCTTTGTAGCGTTATGCACCGTGATTATCATTGCGGTAACAGCTACACTGAACAGCGTCATAATGAGGAATCTGCTGATCACTAACGGTCACAATACGCTTACCGAAGAGACGGAAAACACCGGTGAAATGATCAATGAGTGGCTGATCAGGCAGGCATATATTGTTGATACGATGAAAAGCGGGCTTGCAACAATGAGTACAGATGATATGGATGCCGTCATGGATTATCTGGAGGATAATCTGGCTCAGAACCCGGATGCGTTGATGTATTATTGCTGCCGTGCCTTTGATGGAGGCGTTTTTCCTGCAGATCATTCCTCCCTTGACCTTGATCCCACCACAAGGGGATGGTGGATCGATGCAGTAGGGACAGGCGATTTAATATACACAGAGCCTTATACGGATTTTGCAACAGGTCAGATGATTGTTTCCATAGCGGAACCATTTATCATGGATGGGGAACAGGCGGTCGTTCTTGCGGATATCACTATTGACAGTCTGATCGATATGGTACAGAGTGCCGGAAATGATGAAAGTGTACAGACCTTTCTTCTGGCTGGAGACGACAGTGTCATTACCCATGAAAACGGAGATTATCTGCCGAAAGAGGAAGGAAATACGATTTTATCCGATGTGATTGACATTGACCTTGGCAGGGAAGATGTAGCTCGCTTTCAGGATTATGACGGCGTATCCAAGTATTATGTGGTTAGGGAGATAGAAAGAACAGGCTGGAAAATTGGTATTACGCAGCCGGTTTCCGTCATTAGCCGTGAAATCAGCAGTAATCTGATCTTACCGCTGACAGTTGATATTCTCATGCTTCTTTTATTCATCATTTTGTTAAATATAGTAGTAAGCAAATTGTTAAAGCCGATGTCGGAAATGAAGGCATTTATTAAGAATAAAGTCATCGGAATCAAGAACTGCAGGGAGGTAAAGAAAGAAGTCAAGGAGATCAGTTATCTTATTGAAGAACTGGAGAGCAGGGTGGTTTCCACAATCCAGAAAACGCAGCAGGAAGCAGGAATGATTCAGAATATGATATCGGGAACGGGCACCCATTTATCGGATATGAATGGAAATATTATGGAAATCAGTGCGATTATGGAGGAAACCGGAGCGAGCATTACAATGCAGACGGCTAGTATCGCACAGATCGATGCAAACTGTCAGGATGTTGCGGCGGCAATGGATGAACTGGTCAAAAATACACAGACGATTACAGAGCGGGCGGATGAAATCATCAAAAGAGTGGAGCAGGTGGTTCCCGAACTTCTGGAAGATAAGAGAAATGCCATTGCTATTACTTTAGACAGTAAGAAAAACCTGGAAATCGCTATTGAGGAAACAAAGGAAATCGGAAAGATTGTGGAAGTCTCTCAGGCGATCAGCGCCATTGCAGAACAGACGAACCTTCTGGCGCTGAATGCTTCCATAGAAGCTGCAAGGGCGGGAGAAGCCGGAAAAGGATTTGCGGTAGTGGCAGATGAAATCAAAAAGTTAAGCAATACCACCGGAGATGAGATCGGAAAGGTTAATGAGCTGGTTGATAAGGTTATGGAAAGCGTCAACAGTCTTTCTGATGCAAGTAATAAGATCATAGCATTTTTAGATGAGATTGTATTGAAAGATTACGATAAACTGGAAATGCTTGCAGATAATTATAAAGAGGATGCGACTTACTATGTGGAAGTCAGTGAAGTGTTAGGAGAGCATACGGAAACATTAAGAGATTCTATAGCAAATATTAACCAGATCGTTGATACCATCAATGTCTCCCAGAAGGAACTGGATGAGGCCGTTCAATCGATCAATGAAAATCTGCAGTTGATTACATATGCAAGCGAGGATGTATCAAAGGAAGCAAATGATGTTATGACGAGTGTTACATCCCTTCAGACAACGGTGGGACAGTTTAATTTATAAACTCCGAGTTAACATATCTGATACCTTCCGCATATGCTAGAGAAAGCGTATGAGAGGTGTAGTTATGCCACTGGTTGCATTAGATGCCGGACACGGTAGCGGTAATTTGCGGAAAGTAATAAAAGACAGGAAAATATAATCTATACTTTTTAGTACGAAAGGAGGGAGGATTGGCTGTGCAAAGGAAGATCAGCAAACCACTTTTGCTTAGCGTTGTTATTCTGCCAATTTTGATTATCATCGGTATGACAGTGCTTTTCCTTCAAAATCATCGGTATAATACCCGTGAAAGAGTACATAGCTTTATGGACGGCAGGCGGGAAGGTACTGCATTTGTATTTGATGATATTACGGTAGATATTGTTACAAGAGGAGGAGATTCCGGCGCATGGATGAATGACCCTGTTTTAGATGATGATGAAAATGTTCTTTATAAGGAGTCTGTAGGTACAATTTACGAACTGGTAGTTACAAACAATTCTTCTGATACAATTACTGACTGGAAGGCTGTCGTATACATTCCTGAGGAAATGTGTATAGTCAATTCATGGAATGGAGACTATGAAATTCATCAGAATGTGAATTCAGGAAATGAAAGTGTTCAGGCCCTTGATCTTGCAGAGTATACTAAGTATGACATTATACTGGAGCACTTTATGACAGTGTCCGGAGCTATGGTCCGATTGTATGAGGGGGATTATTTTATATATTATCCTGATGTGGCAATGGGTGAAATGCCCATAGTTCCAAAGCCGAAAGACGCAGACAAGGAAAGCAGTATCAGAATTGGCTTTATCATGTATATTCCTGAAAAGACCATTGACTATGTAGCGGATTTTTCGAAAGGAGAGATTCACTACCGTCTGCACACCAGTATTTTAAAAAATCCGTTTTTCTGGATCCTTTGTGCAGCGATGATTGTCTGGATCAGTTGTTGCCTTGCAATGATTATTGTAAAGATCAATCTGCGGCGTATGATTGAACAGCAGAAACGGGACGAAAAGATTATTGAGCAGACCATGCAGACGATTGTCAACTTCATTGAGGCAAAGGACCCTTATACCAAAGGCCACTCCATGCGTGTTGCACAATATTCAAAGCTGCTTGCCGAGAGTATGGGATTTTCTGAGGCTGAATGCAAAAGCTTTTATTATATTGCATTGATGCATGATTGCGGAAAGCTGTATATCCCGGATAATATTCTTACCAAACCGGGCAAGCTTACCGATGAGGAGTATGAGATCATGAAAAAGCATACCTTATTCGGTAAAGAACTCCTTCAAAATTTTACGATCATTGAGGATATTGGCATGGGTGCGTTGTGCCACCATGAACGCTATGATGGCAATGGTTATCCCAATGGAATTGCAGGTGAAGATATTCCGGTGATTGCCCGGCTTATCTGCATATCAGATGCCTTTGATGCAATGAACAGCTGCCGCTGTTATCGAAAAAATCTGACGCCTGATATTATTTTAGATGAGCTTAAGAAGAACAAGGGAAAACAGTTTGATCCGAATATGATTGATCATTTAATGAAGCTTATTGAAAGCGGAGTCATCTCCATGTCAGACAATGTAGAAGGCGAATAAACCTTCATTTTGCGGTACTTACATATATCTGAAAACTATTTAGCATATTGGATAAGCTATATCTAATATGCTGTTATGAATAGGTTGTATAACATTTTATGGATATATGTAGGAGGGATGGCCGATTGAAGGATGGCAGGCGGGAAACAATATGCTATACCATTGAAAGAGAATTTTTAGCCAATATCACTGTCGCAGAGCTTGTAAACCGAATTATTCAGACCCATATAAAAGAACAAACCGGAAAAGCTCCGTGAAAAAGCAATGAAGAAGCAAATCCCTTTCAACGTAGCTGCATATATCAGGTTATCCAGGGAGGACGGCGACAAAGCAGAAAGCGACAGTATTGGAAATCAGAAAAAACTGATTATAGATTATTTAAACGGCAAAAATGACTTTGTTCTGTACGATACCTACATAGATGACGGTTTTACGGGAACGAATTTTAACCGCCCGTCATTTAAGAGAATGCTTGCAGACATAGATACAGGCAATGTGAATTGTGTGATTGTGAAAGACCTTTCAAGGTTCGGACGTGATTACATTGATACAGGAAAATATCTGGAACGCTACTTCCCGGATCATGAAGTGCGTTTCATTTCCATTACGGATCATATTGACAGCATGAAGCAGTCTTATGATATGCTGCTGCCTATAAAAAATATTTTTAATGAGCAGTACGCAAGGGACATTTCAAAAAAAGTCCATGCTTCCATGAAAACCAAACAACGGGCAGGGGAATTTATAGGGGCATTTGCTTCCTATGGCTACAGGAAATCGCCGGCTGATAAAAATAAACTGGTTATTGATGAATATGCCGCCGGAGTGATCCGCAAAATCTTCAATCTCTATATAGAGGGATATGGAAAAATCCGTATTGCTGCTATGCTGAATGAGGAAGGAATTGTATGCCCATCCGAATACAAAAAGATAAACGGGGATCACTACAGGAACAGCAACCGTTTAGAAAGTACCTCTTACTGGACGTATTCTACCATAAACCGTATCCTTCAAAATGAAATGTACATCGGTAATATGGTACAGAACAAGAAAAGCCAGAGAATGAAAGGAAAACCAAAAGTCCAAGACAGGGAAGATTGGATTGTAGTAAAAGGTACACATGAAGCAATTATTAACGAAGAAACGTGGAACAAGGCACAGGACCTGCTAAAGCGAAGAACACGCAGCCTTGACTTAAACTCTAACATAAGTATTTTTGCAGGTTTTTTGAAATGCGGGGATTGCGGCCGGTCTTTAGTAAAGAAAACCGGAACCCAGGGACACGGCGGGCGGATTGTCAACTATTACTGTGGAACCTATGTACGTTCCGGCAGACAATATTGTACTCCGCACCCGATACCGCATTTGATTCTGGAAAAGATTATTTTTGAAGACTTGAATACAATCCTACAGCGCATCGATAATATGCGTGAAGTTATTGAACAAAACCAAGCAGCATTAGTTACAGGAAAGCGGATCAATGAAAATGAGAAGAACCGTTTGACCGCCGAACTGGAAAAAGCGCGGAAACTGAAAAAGGCTGTTTACGAAGATTACCGAAGCGAACTGATTTCCAAAGATGAATTTGTCACATATCGGCAGGACTACCTAAAGAAAGAAGAATTGCTGGAAAAGCAACTTAAAAACATTGATCAGCAGCAGGAAAAAGCTTTGCCGGATATTTTTGACAATCCGTGGATAAAACGCCTGTTAGAGCTTAGAGCCGTTGAAAAATTGGACAGGGATATTGTAGTAGAAATGATACATGAGATAAAGGTATATGAAAATCATAAAATCAAGATCACTTACATTTTCTCAAATGAGTTGGAAACATTTTTTCGAGAATGTATACGCCAATAAAGAGAATAAGATGTTGTCGCAAGTTACCGCTCCCCCATGGCGGCGCCGATCCCGGCGCCGTTTATCGTGGACGGCAGGAGAAAGATGATGTTCTGGCATTGACTCTGGCTGTTGGTGAACTTTTAGAAAGCAGCGGAGTGGATGTTTACTATACCAGAACGACAGATGTTTATGAAACCCCTTACCGGAAGGCGGATGAGGCGAACCAGGCGGGGACAGATTATTTTGTGTCCATTCACCGCAATTCCAGCCCCAGTCCAAATCAGTATACAGGTGTGGAATCTCTGGTATATAATGTTTACGGAGAGGCAGCCCGGATGGCATATAGCATCAATGACAGGCTGGAACAGGTTGGATTTGCCAATCAGGGAGTTGGGGAACGTCAGGACCTTGTGGTACTGAACAGGACAGATATGCCGTCGGTGTTGGTAGAGGTGGGTTTTATCAACACAGATGCAGATAATGCTCTGTTTGACGCACAGTTTGATGCGATTGCCCAGGCGATTGCCGATGGTATACTAGAGGTGATTTAAAATATACAAAAAGAGAGGTGTGGAGATATGAAATTTGATCATAAAAATAATTGGACAGGCGTTTTTTTGTTGGCAGTTTTGCTCTTAATGTCTGGGATTCTGTCTGCCTGTGGGCAGGAACCGGATATGGGACAGGCTGGAGAAGAGCCGAACAGGAATGATATAGAGCAGATATTGGATGTTGATCCTGTGGAGACGGAAAGTTCGAATATCGTGGGACCGGAAAATCCGGAACTGGAAAACACCGTTTCTTCAGCATATGATAGCGCAAAATTAAATGAAATCCGGGAAATGTTTGGGGAAAACTGTATTGCGGAACAGACTTTTGAGGTAGAACTCAGCGAATACGACGGAAAAGTCTGGTTTGTACCCTTTGCTCCCTCAGTGGAAAATCCTGAGTTTTCCATGCAGATCATACAAAACGGGGAAGTCCTTAGGGATATCAGATCGCATCTCATAGATGCGGTAGGCGGAAGATCCTTTACCAGTCTGGATGCCGTATATTTTGGGGATCTTAATTATGATGACTGTACGGATATCCTGTTGATCGTAACCTATGGAAACATGCAGGTTCCGAATGTATATTATGGGTTTGACGCGAATGCTCTTGAGCATGACCGCTATTTTCATCATCAGTCCAGACTTTGTGATAATATTTATCTTATTGCAGAACAAATGACGATTCCCTATGTGGTTGATCTGCTGACAAACGGAAAGAGAAACGGAGGATTTACAAGCTGGCAGGAGGCATATATGGAAGTCAGCCGGCTGTATGATCTGGAAAACCGCCATCCGGGGGAGTGGACGGAGGATGATATCGTTCGATTGGATGTGGAATACGATCTGGTTGATATCGATGGAGATGATATTCCGGAACTGGCAGCCGGGAAAGATGGTTATTATGTAAGTTTATATACCTATCATGACGGGATGGTATACCGGTTGATGGATCAGTGGGGATACGGGGCAATGGGAAATGTGGGATATGAATATATTCCGGGAGGAAACCGTCTGCGGAATTATAATAATGATTATGCCGGACTGGTTCTGTATACTACGTATATGACAGTCAACAGCCAGCATAAGATCGAAATTGCAGAGGAAATAAAGCTGTTGAATTTTGATGACCGCAATGGAAATGGAAGTCCTGAAGATGATGAAATGGACTCGTTCGGTGAGGTATGCGTAATATATAAGGATGGTGTTGAGATTACATCGGAAGACTATGCAGCCTGTGAGGCGGGCGAGTATGAATACCTGAGTGGCAACATGAGTTATGAAGAACTGCAGACAGCGCTCAGACAGTAATATAGTAAGCCGTAAGTAGTTGTTGTACAACAAATACCAGCGTACTATGATAAGTAACTCTGCGAAGTGCAGCTGTGTTTGATGACAGGAAAATTGTATGAATATAAAAACATTAAGAAAAAAATATTTTGGATCAAAACAATTTTATAAAATGACACTGGGGATAGCAGTTCCCATTATGATACAGAATGGAATTACCAATTTCGTCAGTCTTCTGGACAATATTATGGTGGGACAGATCGGAACGGAACAAATGTCGGGAATTGCTATTGTAAACCAGCTTCTGATGGTTTTTAATCTGGCTATTTTCGGTGCGGTATCCGGTGCAGGAATTTTTACAGCACAGTTTTACGGAAAAAAGGATCATGAAGGTGTCAGGCATACGTTCCGGTTTAAGATTTACATTGCCATTCTCATTACATTGCTGAGTATTCTGATTCTCGTCCTTTTTGGAGAGAATCTGGTTGAAATGTATTTGCTGGGAGAGGACAAGGGGTTGTCGATAGAGGAAGCCATGCGGTGCAGTAGAGCGTATCTATTGGTCATGTATTTCGGATTGCTTCCTTTTGCCATTGAACAGGCATATGTGGGAACGTTGCGTGAATGTGGGGAAACGGTTGTGCCTATGATCGCCGGTGTGATCGCGGTGGTATTAAATTTGGGACTGAACTATGTCCTGATTTTTGGGAAACTGGGCTGTCCTGCACTGGGAGTTACAGGTGCGGCTCTTGCAACGATCATATCCCGATTTGTGGAGGCGGCAATTGTAATCATCTGGACCCACAGGCATAGGGAAAAAATGCCGTTTATTGTAGGCGCATTTTCTTCCTGGAAGGTCCCCGGTGTTTTAACAAAACAGATCATCAGACGCGGTACGCCATTGATGATTAATGAGGTTATGTGGGCTGCCGGGATTGCGATGATTACTCAGTGTTACTCCATGAGCGGATTTGACGCAGTTGCCGTTGGCAATATTGCCAGTACCATATCCAATATATTTAATATCAGTTTTATTGCGTTCGGTGATGCGATCGCAATAGTTGTGGGACAGCATCTGGGGGCAGGAAGATTTGAAGAGGCAAAGGATACGGATACGAAACTGATTACCTTCTGTGTTGTGCTCTGTATAGTATTGGGAGCTGTTCTTTACATGGTAGCGCCCCTTTTCCCGGAATTATATAAGACTACCGATGAGGTAAAGGCGCTCGCTGCCAGATTTCTCAGGGTATCTGCTTTGTTTATGCCGGTATGGGCATTTATGCATGCATCCTATTTTACGCTCCGGTCAGGTGGTAAGACGATCATTACATTCCTGTTTGACAGTGTATATCTCTGGGTGATTGCTTATCCCGTAGCATATGTGCTCAGCAGATATACCGGAATGTCCCTGATTCCTATGTATGCCTGCGTACAGTCCATTGATATTATAAAATGTATCATTGGCTTCATTTTAGTGAAAAAGGGCGTCTGGATCAATAATATCGTGACGGCAGAAAAAAACATCTAAAGACGGGAATAAGCGCAACCCAAGGTTGACATTAAAGATCAGAAATGCACTAAAAAGGAGGTTGCCAGTGTTCTGTATTAATGTTATACTTTTTAATATTATATTTTATATTATGAGGAGGAAAAGTAAAATGAATGTACTAGCAAATTTCAGTGTTAGTTATCAAACGAGTTCACCGGTGGCAGTAATTATTTCCTTGGCAATTTGTGTAGTAATGCTGGTAGGACTTTGGAAGCTTTTTGTGAAGGCTGGCAAGCCGGGATGGGCGGCAATTGTACCGTTCTATAATATGTATTGTATGTATGATATATCGTTTGGCAAGGGATGGTTGTTTTTATTGACATTCGTTCCGGTGGTAGGTTTTGTTTTTGCGATTATGATGTGCTTTAAACTGGCGAAAGCATTCGGCAAGGGTACCGGATTTGGTTTCGGTCTGCTGTTTTTAAGCCCGATCTTTATGTGTATTCTGGGATTTGGTGATGCAGAATATGTTGGTGCATAAAATACATAAAATAATTTAAGAAAAAGAATCGTAAGGTTAAGAAGGAGCTTCGGAATCTCTATTGAAAAATGGAGATTCCGGAGCTTTTTTTGTGCTTATATTTTGCGTTGAGAATCACTTTACAAAGTTCACAGGTTGACATGTTAGATAACTGGATTTCAATAAATATTTATTGAAAAACAATAAATTATTATTGACATTCGGAAATGTAAATGGTATTATCATATAAACTTGGTTATTAAAATAACTTAGTTAGAATGATAAC
>CAMWHY010000102.1 GCA_947174185.1 uncultured Lachnospiraceae bacterium
TGAATGAAAAATGAAAATGTCAAACAGAGCAAACTAATTTATACGCACTCCTTGCGCCAAGGTTTGCTCTGTTTGTTTTCTAAGTTCTAAAAATAAGTATTTCTATATTTTTTATAAAATATTTTCAAAAGGCAATTATACAATATAACTTTAACCTATATTATGGTATGCTGCAAAACGAAAGCTTGCAAAAGTATAATTTGTTGAAAACTTTTGTTAATTTTATGTTATTATAATATTGATATTTTTGATAACTTTATAGTAATCTGTAATAAAATTGCATCATTAAATCAATTCTTTCAATTTATTTGTTAATTTATTTAATAAATGACCAAATAAATTTGTAATTTTCAACCGACTTTTCCTTTTCATTTTCCTTAAAATTTAGTATAATAGAATAGGTTATGCACATATCAACAGCCCCTATTACTATTAATACTGTTTTATTAATTCATTTATTTAAAGAGGGCTAAAACGGAAGGAGTACACAGCATGAAGATCATCTTTGATAAAGCGGACCTATCGAATGGAGTACAGATTGCGTCTAAGGCAGTTCCAAATAATACAACGATGTCTATTCTGGAATGTATTTTAATAGAAGCATCCAATGGATGTATTAAAATGACAGCAAACGATATGGAACTTGGAATTGAAACAATTGTAAAAGGATCTATTAAACAGGAAGGTTCTGTTGCTGTCGTATCTAAAAGATTGCAGGAAGTAGTCAGAAAACTGCCTGATGGTGAAATTACGATGCAAACGGATGATAATTATAATGTAATCATCAGCTGTGGAAAATTAAATATTACGATCAATGGAAGATCAGGGGAAGATTTTGTGCTGCTTCCTGAGATAGAAAAGAAGGAATCTATAATTCTTTCTATGTTTACTTTAAAAGAAGCGGTAAGACAGACTATATTTTCTATAGGAATCAGCGATACAAATAAGATCATGTCCGGTATACATATGATGATCAAAGATGATCAATTAAAAATGACTTCTCTGGATGGCCACCGTATTTCTATCCGTAAGATTCAGCTGAGGGATAGTTATGAAGAAAAAGAAGTTATTGTTCCGGGAAGAGCTTTAAGTGAAATCAGTAAGATCGTTGGTAATGATACGGAAAAAGATATTACGATCTATTTCTGCGACGCTCATATGGTATTTGAATTTGAAGATACGGTAATTATTACAAGATTGATCGATGGTAAATATTTTAACGTAGATAGAATGCTTTCTTCTGATTATGAAACAAAGATTACTGTAAATAACAAAGAGATTTCAGACAGTATTGATCGTTCTATGTTATTTTCTAGAGAAGGAAATAAAAAACCTATCGTATTGAATATCAGCGAAGGTATCTTAAATATCAGTGTCAATTCTACAGAAGGCGGCATGGATGATGAAATCAATATAGATAGCAGCGGAAGGGAAATCAGGATTGGATTTAATCCGAAGTTCCTTTTGGATGCAATGAAAGTTATTGATGAAGAAAAAATAGATATGTATTTTGTTAATCCAAAAGCGCCATGTTATATCAAGGATGCCAATGAAAGCTATATCTATATGATCCTGCCGGTAAATTTAAGTTAGATAAAAAGGTTAATAAGAGAGGATTTTATTATTGGACAACATTAAAATTAGGGATGATTATATAAAACTTGGACAGGCATTAAAACTTGCAGGTCTTGTTAATGAGGGAGTAGATGCAAAATATGCCATTATAGAAGGTGAAGTAAAAGTCAACGGAGAAGTATGCACTCAAAGAGGGAAGAAACTGATTTCCGGAGATGAGTTTAGTTACCTTGGACAAACGATAAAAGTAATAAATTAGGTCAAAATGATGGATGTGTGGTAAATAAGGATGATTATTAAATCATTAGAGCTTGATAATATAAGAAATTATAAATATTTGGATTTACAATTTGATCAAGGAGTGAATATTCTTTACGGAGATAATGCACAGGGAAAAACAAATATTTTAGAAGCGATATATGTATCAGCTACGACAAAATCCCATCGAGGAAATAAAGATAGTGAAATCATTAATATCAATGCTGAAGAAGCGCATATAAAGACTTATCTTGATAAAGAAGGTCTTGAGAGAAGAGTTGATATGCATCTTCGTAAGTCAAAATCAAAAGGGATTGCTGTCGATCTAGTAAAACTTAAGAAAAATTCTGAAATTTTAGGACTTTTAAATGTTATCTTTTTTTCACCGGAAGATCTTAGTATCATTAAAGATTCACCTTCCAAAAGAAGAAGATTTGTAGATATGGAACTTTGTCAGTTAGATTCCATCTATCTCTATGATCTGAACAATTATAATAAAGTCATTAATCAGAGAAATAAACTTTTAAAAGATATCAATTTTAATAGAGATTATAAGGATATGTTAAATATATGGGATATGCAGATAATCTCCCATGGAAAGAAAGTCATTGAAAGAAGAAAAACTTTTATTGATCAGTTAAATGAGATTATCTATGATATTCATAAAAATTTGTCCGGTCAAAATGAAGAACTTGTAATTAAATATGTTCCTTATGTGGAAGCAGAAGAATTTGAAGAAGTCATGAAAAAAAATATGGAAAAAGATATTCGTACCAAAATGACGAATGCAGGTCCGCATAGAGATGATTTTATTTTTTGTTCTAATGGTATGGATCTTAGAACATATGGTTCACAGGGACAACAGAGAACAGCTGCATTATCATTGAAATTATCGGAGATAGAACTGGTAAAAAAAGTGATCAAAGATAAACCTGTGCTTTTACTTGACGATGTGCTTTCAGAGCTTGATAGTAACCGGCAGAAGAATCTGTTAGATAATATCGGTGATATCCAGACGATTATTACATGTACCGGTCTGGATGAATTTGTAAACGATAGATTTGAATTAAATAAAGTATTTCAAGTAAAAAATGGAGAAGTAATTCAAATGAGTTAGATTGAAAAATCTCCGATTTTAACAATCAGTAATCAATAATATTAATGAGGGATAAGAAAGGTTTAATTATGAGTGAACAAATCAAAAATGATACTTCAGTAGAACAGGAATATGGCGCTGACCAGATTCAGATTTTGGAAGGTCTGGAAGCAGTTAGAAAAAGACCTGGTATGTATATTGGAACAACTTCTTTAAGAGGTCTTCATCATCTTGTCTATGAAATTGTGGATAATTCTGTAGATGAAGCCCTTGCAGGATATTGTGATCACATTACTGTAACGATCAATGAGGGAAATACCATTACCGTAGTAGATAATGGCCGTGGTATTCCTGTAGGTATTAATCATAAAGCCGGTCTGCCTGCTGTAGAAGTTGTATTTACGGTCCTTCATGCCGGTGGTAAATTTGGCGGCGGCGGATATAAAGTATCCGGAGGTCTTCATGGCGTTGGAGCTTCTGTTGTTAATGCGCTTTCAGAATGGTTGGAAGTTAATATTTATAGTGATGGAAAAATCTATAACCAGCGTTATGAAAGAGGACATGTATGTTATCCGTTAAAGGTGATTGGTGATTGCGATCCTGAAAAAACAGGAACAGAAGTAACCTTTTTCCCGGATCATGAAATCTTTGAAGATACCAATTTTGATTTTGATACTTTGAAGCAGCGTCTTCGTGAGATGGCATTTTTAACAAAAGGTTTAAAGATAGAATTAAGAGACGTCAGAGATAAAGAAAATATCAATGAAAAGGTCTTTCATTATGAGGGAGGCATCAAGGAATTTGTTACATATTTAAACAGAAGTAAAACTTCCTTATATGATGATATTCTTTATTTTGAAGGAAAAAGAGATGATGTCTATGTTGAAGTTGCGATTCAGCATAATGATGCGTTTAATGAAAGTACTTACGGATTTGTTAATAATATCAATACGCCGGAAGGCGGTACCCACGTAGAAGGTTTTAAGAGCGCGCTTACAAAAACCTTTAATAAATATGCACGTGCTAATAAATTGATCAAAGACAGTGATCCAAATCTTACCGGTGAAGATATCAGGGAAGGTTTGACAGCAATCATTTCCATTAAGATCGGTGATCCTCAGTTTGAAGGTCAGACAAAACAGAAACTTGGTAATACCGAAGCAAGGGGAGCGGTAGATAGTATTGTCAGTGAACAGCTTACTTATTATTTGGAGCAGAATCCGCAGGTTGCAAAATTAATCTGTGAAAAATCTGTTTTGGCGCAGCGTGCCCGTGAGGCTGCAAGAAAGGCAAGGGATCTGACAAGAAGAAAGACGGCTTTGGAAGGTTCTTCCCTTCCTGGTAAACTTGCAGATTGTTCTGATAAAGATCCGAAAAATTGTGAGATCTATATTGTTGAGGGAGATTCCGCCGGCGGCAGCGCAAAATCTGCCAGAAGCCGTGCAACACAGGCGATCCTTCCTCTGCGTGGTAAGATATTAAATGTAGAAAAAGCAAGACTTGACAGAATTTATGGCAATGAAGAGATTAAGTCTATGATCACGGCGTTTGGTACGGGTATCCATGAAGATTTTGATATTACGAAACTTCGTTATCATAAGATCATCATAATGACCGATGCCGATGTGGATGGAGCTCATATTGCAACATTGATGCTCACTTTCCTTTATCGTTTCATGCCGGAACTGATCAAACAGGGGTACGTATATCTTGCGCAGCCGCCTCTTTATAAACTGGAAAAGAATAAGAAAGTATGGTATGCGTATTCGGATGCGGAACTGGATCAGATTTTAACGGAAGTCGGGCGTGATCAGAATAATAAGATCCAGCGTTATAAAGGTCTTGGAGAGATGGATGCAGAACAGCTTTGGGAGACGACTATGGATCCGGAAAAGAGAATCCTGCTTCGGGTATGCATGGATGAAGATGCAGAATCGGAAGTTGACCTGACATTTACAACTCTGATGGGTGATAAAGTAGAGCCGAGACGTGAGTTTATAGAAGCAAATGCAAAATTTGTGAAGAATCTGGATATATAATCTACAATCAGAAAGGTTTGGTAATACAAGATGGATGATACAATTTTTGATAAGATTCATGAGGTGGATCTAAAGAAAACCATGGAAAAGTCATATATTGACTATGCGATGAGTGTTATCGCTTCCAGAGCGCTTCCTGACGTCAGGGATGGACTGAAGCCTGTGCAAAGGCGAATTTTATTTTCCATGATTGAGTTGAATAACGGTCCTGATAAGCCTCATCGTAAATGTGCGCGTATCGTCGGTGATACAATGGGTAAATATCATCCGCATGGCGACAGCTCTATTTATGGAGCGCTTGTAAATATGGCGCAGGACTGGAATACAAGATACCCTCTTGTTGACGGCCATGGAAACTTTGGTTCCATGGACGGTGACGGCGCCGCTGCAATGCGATATACGGAAGCAAGATTATCAAAAATATCCATGGAATTGCTTGCAGATATTAATAAAGATACGGTTGATTTTGTACCGAACTTTGATGAAACAGAAAAAGAACCTTCCGTACTTCCAAGTCGTTATCCCAATCTTTTGGTCAATGGAACGACTGGTATTGCCGTAGGTATGGCGACTAATATTCCGCCGCACAATCTTCGTGAAGTGATTGACGCTGTTGTGAAGATTATTGATAACCGTGTGGAAGAAAATAGAACAACAGAAATAGATGAATTATTAAAGATCGTAAAGGGTCCTGATTTTCCTACAGGAGCTGAGATCCTTGGTACTACGGGAATAGAGGAGGCTTACCGGACAGGACGTGGTAAGGTAAGGCTTCGCGGTATTACCAATATAGAAACTCTTCCCAATGGAAAGTCCCAGATTGTCATTACAGAGCTTCCTTATATGGTCAATAAAGCAAATATGATCTTAAAAATGGCAGATCTTGTAAAGGATAAAAGGCTTGACGGTATTACGGATATCCGGGATGAATCCAACCGGGAAGGTATGCGTGTTGTAATTGAATTAAGACGTGACGCCAATGCTAACGTCCTTCTGAATAAATTATACAAACATACACAGCTTCAAGATACTTATGGTATTATCATGCTTGCACTTGTCAATAACGAGCCGAAGGTATTAAATCTCTTACAGATGCTGGAAGAATATCTGAAGCATCAGGAGGAGGTTGTTACAAGGCGTACCAGGTATGATCTGAATAAGGCGGAAGAACGCGATCATATTGTACAGGGATTATTGATCGCTTTAGATCATATCGATGAAGTGATCCAGATCATTAGGGGAAGCCGTACTACGCAGGAAGCTAAAGAAAAATTAATGGAACGTTTTGCTCTTTCTGACGCACAGTCACAGGCGATCGTTGATATGCGTCTGAAAGCGCTGACAGGATTGGAAAGGGAAAAACTAGAACAGGAGCATCAGGATCTGGTTGCCCTGATCAATGAATTAAAGGCGATCCTTGCAGATGAAAAACTTTTGCTTGGCGTAATTAAGAAAGAACTTTTGGAAACATCCGTAAAATATGGTGATGAAAGAAGAACAGCAATTGGTTTTGATGATATGGATATCTCTATGGAAGATATGATCCCTGTCAGCAATACGGTAATTGCTATGACAAATCTTGGTTATATCAAACGTATGACCGTTGATAATTTCCATTCCCAGAACCGGGGCGGTAAGGGAATCAAAGGAATGACCACCATCGAAGATGATTATATCGAAGATCTTCTGATGATGACGACACATGATTATATCATGTTCTTTACGAATATTGGACGGGCATACCGCTTGAAGGCTTATCAGATTCCGGAAGCGGGACGTACCGCAAGGGGTACTGCGATCATTAATCTTTTGCAGTTAAATCCGGGAGAAAAAATATCCGCAGTAATTCCAATCAAGGAATATAATGAAGGCAAGAATCTGTTTATGGTAACGAAAAAAGGTATCGTAAAGAAAACTTCCATTATGGAATTTGCTAATATCCGTAAGAATGGACTTGCAGCAATCAATCTGCAGGATGATGATGAGTTGATTGAAGTGAAACAGACGGATAAAGATACTGAAATCTTCTTAGTTACAAAATATGGTAAATGTATCCGTTTCAAGGAGACAGATGTTCGTGCAACAGGAAGGACTTCCATGGGAGTCAGAGGCATGAATCTTGATTATGATGATGATATTGTCGGCATGCAGCTTGATCATCAGGGAGATTCCTTATTGATCGTCAGTGAAAACGGTATGGGAAAGAGAACCTATTTGGATGAATTTACTCTTCAAAACCGTGGAGGAAAAGGCGTAAAATGCTATAAGATCACGGAAAAGACAGGTGATGTCATCGGTGTTAAGGCGGTTACGGACGAGCATGAGATAATGATGATCACTTCTGCTGGAACGATCATTCAGCTTCGCATGGAAGATATCTCTATTCTTGGACGCGTTACTTCCGGCGTGAAAATGATCAATCTGGAAAATGGTATCAAGGTTGCTAAGATTGCAAAAGTACGTGAAAAAGTCAATGATGGTATTGTTGATGAAGATTTTGAAAATATAGATGCGGAAGAAAGCTCTGATGTTACGACAGAATCTTCTGAAGGAGAATCATAAATACTTAAGGAATCGCTTCCTTTTTAAGAGGTCTAAGGGTACTTATGACAAGAAGAAAAACTACTTATGTTTCTTATAGCGATATTAAAAGAAAACGGCGCAAACGAATACTCTGCGTTTCTATTTTCATGGCAGCAGTAGTGATTGGAGCCGGTTTGTTCCTGCTTATTAGAAATATTTCAAGAGTAGTTAGTGAAACTTCAGCGGATGGTCAGTTATTGGCATCAGAATCAGAGAATATCGCTGCGGACAATGTATTAACAGTTTCTATGGATCTGATACAGACAGACCTTATCGATCTCTCTGCAACGGATACTTCATTTGCAGATGAATGGATTAGTTTTTCCAAACGTGAAGACCGTATTAAAGTACGGGGAATCTACATAACCGGTCCTATGGCAGGAAGTGCGGGTATGGAAAATCTAATAGATCTGATCGATCATACGGAATTGAATACTGTCGTAATCGATGTAAAGAATGACGAAGGAAATATTACATATCAAATGGATCTGCAGACTGCACAGGACATGGGAGCTTGTATTAATTACATAAGCGATATGGAAGGCCTGATGGCAGAATTAAAGGAACACAATATTTATACCATTGCCAGAATCGTATGTTTCAAAGATCCTTATCTGGCAGAACACAATCCCCAGCTTGCCCTGAAAAAAGCAGACGGTTCTAATCTGACAGACGCATACGGTCTGACATGGGTAAATCCTTATAAAGAGGAAGTGTGGGAATATCTGACGGATGTGGCATTGGCTGCCGCTGACATGGGCTTTGATGAAATTCAGTATGACTATGTAAGATTTCCCATTGGAAACGAAGCTGAAACAGCGGATTACGGAGTAGATATCCAGTCTTATCCCAGGGAACATGCCATCATGAATTTTCTTGATTATGCGACAGAACGTCTACATGAGAAAGGCATTCCGGTGACGGCGGATGTTTTTGGAACGATCATAGGGAGCGCTGTGGATGTAGAACAGGTTGGACAGGATTATGTAGGACTTGGCGGTACGGTAGATGTGCTTTGCCCTATGATTTATCCCTCCCATTACGGAAATGGAGTATTTGGATTTGATGTGCCGGACGCATATCCTTATGAGACGGTGTATGCGGCATTAATGGCTTCAAAAAACGAACTTGCAGGAATAACAGAGGATGACCGGGCAGTAGTGAGACCTTGGCTACAGGCATTTACTGCTACCTGGATAAGCGGTCATATCTCATATGGCGGAGATGAAATCCGTAAACAGATTCAGGCGGTATATGATGCAGGATATGAGGAGTGGATCTTATGGAATGCATCGAACCGGTATACTGATGAAGGATTAGAGAAAGCAGAATAAAATATTTAAAACATCCCCTTTCGCCAGGCTTTGATTTTTGTCTGACAACTGGGGATTAAATATTTATTTCATAGAGGTATGCATTGCCTGTTTTTCCAATACGGTCAATGAGTTTAAGGTCATTAAGAATATGTAACAATGTACTGGCAGTCTGCATGGGAATTTTACAGAGAGCAGAAACGTCTTTGGATGTAAATTTTTCCGGCAGATTATCAGGCAGAAAATTTAGGAAATCTTCTTGTGTGTCAATCCGCCATTCTTCCACCAGCGACGTTGGTATCTTATCTGTTTTGGTAGAACCCTTTTTTTTATCTTTCGACCATCCGTCCAGGATACGATATTCTTCCATATTAAGAAAAATCAAGATAAAGTGAAGATGTTCATTGGAAAGATATGGTTTGATGCTATACAATTCCGGTATAATATCATAGATTTTTCCCTTTTTCGGGCATTTTCTTGGAGGATGGATCTCTCCTGTTTCAGGGTCAACCCAGCGAAGAAATTTGATATAGGGAATGGGATAAACAATCGTTACTTCATAATCCTGTAAAAAATAATCCAGTTTTGCGCGCATCGTATAAAAATGCCTTGTCTGTATTTCTATAATTTCGCCTTCTTTACAGATATCCGCAATAAAATTTCCGATTCTGATTTCATGATATTTTTCTTGAGGTGCATAATAATATTTTAAGACGGCATGGACTGTCTTTTCTCCCAACGTTCCGATTCCACGAAGACCTTGCTGCCTGCCGATGATCTTATCGCATGCCTCTTTGAATAATACTTCATCCATAAAAATCTATAATTCCCCTAATCATATTTCTTTTTTAATATATCAATTTCAGTGACTGATAGCAACATAATTGATGAATGTATTAATGGATACCATAGATGTCCTACGTAAAGTAAATTTATTGGACACAGATCTGGATATGAAAGAGACGCTCCATGTATTGGAAATTTATAAATATTACGTTCTGTAGAATAAACAAGTTTATATTAATTCGGGTTATATAAAACTTGACTCTGCAATGGCAGTTCTTATAATTTCTAATGATTATTAACAAAATATAAAATTAAATTATGTTTTTTTAAAATAATTTATAATATATAAAAGTGTATAATCATACAGTGACGAATTTTGGTATTTTATAAAAAAAGATGTCGAAAAAATATACTATATATGATAGAATATGTAAAAACAACTTACAGCTATTAAGAGACGGTAATGAATGCTGAAAAAATGATTAAAATATTTAGATGATTTTGTAGAAATATGCGTCGGCGAAAAAAAGCAAAAGAAAGGAAAAAGAAAAAATGGGCATAACAGAGGAAAGCACAGAAAAAGTTATTTCGGTATCATTTCAGGCAGCATCGGTAACAGCTGACTTGTTGCTTAAAGTTTTACAGTCTTTAGAAGATGCAATGAAACGGGAAAATCAAGGTAAAAATATGTTCAATACAGAGCAGGGTCGGCAAGTGGAGGTTAAAACTGGAAAAATGAACCTGCATGATCTTTCAGGGAAAGGACCAACAGACTATATTGACATTTCAAACAAAAAGGATTTTAAGAACATTGAGAGACAGTGTAAAAAGCATAATATAGATTATTCTGTTCTAAAATCCAAGGATTCACCACCTACATATTCGATTTTCTTCCAAACGAAAGATACAAACATTTTGAAAAAAATGTTGGGGGAAGCCATTAAAGACATAGAAAAAGATTTGCAGGAGCAGGAGCAGGAACAGGAGCAGGAGCGGGAGCAGGAACAGGAGCC
>CAMWHY010000103.1 GCA_947174185.1 uncultured Lachnospiraceae bacterium
CGGAAACGACTCTCCTGCGTAAGCAACACCCATCTGTTCCCCTTCTATATTTGCCGTTCTTCTGACATTAACGGTTTCTGACACTGTGATGGTTCCGGTTGCCGTACTTTCATCCACACCTTCCCCAACTGTCTGAAGATACTCTGTCTTGATATAACCTATCTGATCTTCATAGATAATCCTACTCCAGCCATTGACCTGATGCTCCTGGCAGAGAATTACCGTACCTGCTTCCACCTTTCCCAGACGATCAGCCACTTCACTGTCAGACGCTCTCACATTAACCGTTGTAGTAGCCCGAACTTCAAAATCTCCTGTGGTTTCTTCTCCGGCGGTATTATCGGATACCTCCGTAGCTTCTTCCTGCATCCCCTCTGCGGGATTGTTCGTATCGTCCTCAAGATAACCAGCGTCCGCAAGCTCCTCGCCTACCTTATCCCTGATGAGCTGATTTAAAGACAACATATAATTGGCAAAATCCGGATTGGAATCCACGATTTCTTTATATTCCGTCTGCACTCTCTGATACAGATCCTGCACATCTTCCTGCGAGGTAATAGAAGCAATATAGTTTCCTATATTTTCATCAAGTTCTCCTGTATAAATATATAACTTATCCTCATCGTTGGTACACACAAACAATGTCAGCAGGCTGGGTGCGACCATATCCCAGTTACGAAACTTTACATCATAGCATACATAAACAATATAGGAATTGGATATTGGTCCTACCTTTGTATAACAGGTAATATTGTCATAACTTTCCACATACAGATACTTTGCATTTACTTTGGCGATCTCTACATCATCCATATAATTCTTCAATGTGCGCAGTGTCTCAATATCATTGTTTTGCATCGCCTCAAAATAACGCGCTATAAGCTCATTGATAGCCGGATAGGCGTTCACCTGCAGTGCCTCCTGCGGTATCGGAATCGCCCCAGTATCATAGGTCATATCCATCTGCCAATTGTCAGCTCCAGATGCCGCAAGCCCGGCGTCGTCAATACTTCGGGAGATCGAACCCACAATCCATATCACAATGACAACGCCCACACAAACTGCCAGCGAAGCTACCGCCATACGCCGGTTGCGTTTGATCCACTTTCCGATCTGTCTGAAAAAATCCCATGTAAAATCCGTGAAATCATTGGTCGTTTCAAGATTCTGCCTTCTTAAGGAATCTTCTTTCCCTGTCTCAGACATATTAACATCCTCTAAAAGACTGTCTATCGGCACATCCGAGAATTCCTGTTCTCCCTCTCTGTCTGCATCCTCCATATATGCTTCGACACTCTGGTCTTGAACCTCATCTGCATAGGACTCAGTCAATCGATCATCTGCTTCTTCTGTATATAATGCTTCCGCCTGATCATCACCTTCTATAAAGTGCAGTTCACCTTCATATAATGCACCATTCTGTTCTTCCGTCTCTGGCGTCATTTCTTCAAAAAGTGGTTGCTCTTTTTCCTCTGCACCCAGTTCTTCCGCGGATTTCACTTCCGCAAGTCTTTTTTCTTCTATCGGCTTATTGCCTGTGTTCTGCCTATTTCCTTGTTTTTTATTTCTTCTTTTTCCCATATTTATCCTCATGCTACCGCTGTTTTTAACTAAAAAATATACCTTCGCGAAAAAAATGCACTCGACAGGAATCGAACCTGCATTAAAGGCGTCGGAGGCCTTCGTTCTATCCATTAGACTACGAGTGCATATCTGCAAGTGCCAAATATAAATCCAATCTGTTGACACTTGCTAATCATAACACACTTTTTCCCTTTTGTCCAGCTTACTTCACACTAGTTTTATTATCACACAGTCCCACCTTCCCACTCTTTCTACTGTAATGATAAACCTCATCAGAAAGTACTTCCTCCGGAGCCAGCTGCGTCCTGTTGACATCTTTTACCATATTTCTCAACACATCCGTATTTTCCATCCCCTGATCTTTGATAAGGATCACCTCATGGATCGAAGAAGGCAGAATATACAGATCACTTTCTATCCGCTCTGCAAATTCCTTAAGAACATTTGGATAAAGTATGCAGGCGGCTCCATTCTGGCTGCTGCGGTTGGTTAATACATACATCGAATTTCCCTCCTGCCCTTCCAGAAAACATTCCATCATGTTATCCGTCATTTCATTCACCGAAAATTCTTTCTTTTCATCGCCACGCCTGCGGGTATTCTCCTTCCGGGAAAATCTGTTATTTAAATCTTTCCGGATCAGCTCCCGCAGGATATCTTCCATATTGGTCAGGCGGTATCCTAATACTCTTGGTGTATTGTATTCGGCATCGGCACTTAACCGTTTTAAGTTGATCTGCCACTTTTTCATATGAACGTCATGAATCAGTATACTGGCAGCGCCAAATACCTCATTTTCCATATAATAATAGAAAACGACTGCCAGATCGAGGAAGGAAATGTGGGGAATTTCTTTTAATAATTCCTCATTCATCTGATAATTGATCAGCTTATAAACAACTCTGTCCCTGACCTTCTCATAGTCCAGGAAAAATTCCATCGAAACATCTTCCTTCACTATATGGGTCTCATATGTTTTGATGATCTCCTGCATCGTCTCAGACAGCGATACACCACTCATATACCGTTCATAAAATTCATCCAGATATATCGTAGGCGTAACCCCATTTGGATTATCCTGTAAAAAGATGGACAATCCATGCAGGCAAATGCCATTATTTTTCTTTACATTCAAGGTCCTGACCCGATAATTTTCTCCATAATATTTTTCTAACCCACATGTTATTTTTTCTATAAACTGCTCTAGTGTCATATTTTTCATCCTTTCTTTCTGTAATTCCACATCCAATGAAAAAGACAATGAATAAAATCTTCATTGTCTTTTAAGCTTTTAATTGATTGATAGAATCACATCAATACAGGATGATAAATTATACGCGGCTTAAATACTCTCCGGTTCTGGTATCGATCTTGATCACTTCACCCTGATCTACAAACAAAGGAACCATCACCTGCGCGCCTGTCTCTACGATCGCCGGCTTTGTAGCGCCGGTAGCGGTATCCCCCTTAAATCCCGGTTCCGTCTCCGTAATCTGAAGTTCAACGAACAAAGGCGGCTCAATGGCAAATACGCTGCCATTATGAGAACATACCTTGACCATCTCATTCTCTTTGACATATTTCAGCGCATCGCCAACCGTTTCTTTATTTAATGCGATCTGTTCATAATTCTCTGTATCCATAAAGTTAAACAAATCGCCATCCGCATACAAATACTGCATTTCTTTTCTATCAATACGCGCCTGGGGGCATTTCTCAGTGGGACGGAAGGTCTTTTCAACGACACCGCCACTCTTGATATTTTTCAGCTTTGTCCTAACAAATGCTGCGCCCTTTCCTGGTTTTACATGCTGAAACTCGATAATCTGATAAACATTTCCATCAAATTCAATCGTAATTCCATTCCTGAAATCACCTGCAGAAATCATCGTTATATCCTCCTCAATTGTCATCGCGAAATAATACTACTATAGTTTAAACGATAGGACAAGATTTTTCAACTGTTTTTTTTAAAAAATGACAGTTAAAAGGGACATACCCTAAGATATGTCCCTTAAAACATCATATAATGCATGTGGAAGAATTATTTTAACGTATTAGCCTCGTCAACAACTTTCTTGATTGCTGCAGCTGCATCCTTCGGAAGCTTGTTGTAACCACCCTCTGCCGTATCCAGATTCTTTACGTACTGAAGTCTGTCATTCATACGTGCCTTCAGCTGCTCAACATACTTCTTATCCTTTAAGTCAGGAACAAAGCCTTCCCACTCGAAGATCTCGATATCAGAGAACGGACCCCATTTCTTAAACTTAGCCTTGCCTTCTACAATTGCCTCAATTACCCCAAGGGTATCCTTCGGCTGAACCTTCTTGCCCATGAAATCACCAGTATTGATGATGTAGCAATCTACGTTCTTCTTCTCTACAAGATCCTTAAACTTCTTATAGTCATTCACCAGCTCATAAGTTCTGAACGGATTAGCATACGGTTCAACAACCAGAGCGTTGGGATCAACACCCTCTTTTAATCTCTCAGCTGTAGATCTCTTGGTAGCAAGTGTTGCACCCATAACAGATGCAAGAGAAGCACCCTTTAACTTCACTACAGGAGGAATTGTAGGATCTTTCATGATCCAGAAGATTGCATTTACCGGAGAATCAATCTTGTCAACGCGGTTCGGTGACCAAAGCTTTGACTTGATCGCACGTCCGTTACCATTTCTGATATCCTCAGTAACGATAACAACCTTTCCGTCCTCATCAAGAGTTGCAGATACATTCTGGCAGGTCAGCAGGTACTTGTTGTCCTCGCAATCACAAGGATAATCTGCTGTCTTATCAAAATATGTAGGCTCCAAAGCTACGGATGCACAAGTTTCAGCGTTGATGATAAATGCATCATCATGAAGAACCTTGATCGCAGGATACTTACCGCCATGCTTAGCATGTGTGATCGTAGACTTACCAGATCCTGACAAACCGAATACAGCAGCAACGTATTTCTTCTTGCCTTCCTTATCAAGGGTATATTCCTTCTGTCCGCCATGGCAGGATGCATAGCCATTTCTGTTAGCAAGCGCCCATGCAAGCGTCAGCGTACCCTTCTTATGCTCACCAAAGTATCTCATACCAAGGATTGCAGCACAGTTGTTAGCCGTATCAAAGTAGCATAAGCAGTTCGGATCACATACATCTTCCTGACCCGGAGCTCCCTTCCACTGAGGATCGGATAAAATATAAATATCCGGCTCTTTTCCATTGCCGATCATCTTGGATTTCTTGTACATCTTAACATACTCGTCTGAGCAGTACTGGAAATTCAAAAGCCAGTTATAAAGCAGATTTTCTTCTCCTTCCGGAATCAGAAGATGTGCCTTTACCATGAATTCCTCATCTAAGCCGATAAATGCTTCTGCATGGTACATCGTCTTCCAACGTGTATCATAAACAGCATCCATCAATATCTTGTCAAGCTTTGCATTGTCTGTTCCGGGCTTTCCTGTAATTCTTCTAGCCGGAGCATAACGTCCGGTAATAGAACCGTCGTTGAATAAAAGAACCTTAGCGTCCGGCTCAAGACCAAACTCCTCGCCTCTGTAAACAGGCATATCTGTTACAATCGTTCCCGGTGAGTTCTTTGCAAGCTCATAAGCTTCTTTTAATGTGTTGATCTTAACGACATTGTTTGCATAGAAAGGTGCCTCGATGATTGCACGGGTATTTGTTACCGGTGTGCCAACCTTCGGGAAACCAACCTTGTTGGGTCCAATGTCTTTTCTGGCATAATTCGCTTTTGTTGCCATTTTACTTCCTCCTTTATATAATTTTAATTTTGCTTACACATTACCGCGTACAGTAATTATTATAACAAATGCCCTTGGAAAAGTAAATATGTTAAACACTTGAGTTTCCGCAGTTTTGTCCACAGTACCCTAATTCCATCAGCGGTATCATGAATAATTCTTTAAAATCTCTCAAAATATAAGGAATCCTTGCCTGATTACCGGCTGGCAAAGGGCATCTCAGGCGTACTATCCCACGAAAAAGAGGCTGCCACACTACTTGCAACAGCCCCTTTTATGTATCACCTATATTGACTTGTCAATCAAATACCCCGCTGCAAAATAACAGGTTATTTGACCTCCGCAGAAAAACTGTTTTATTATTTCTCAGGTCCTGCAGAAACTAATGCTTTTCCAGCATCGTTGCCCTCATATTTCGCAAAGTTCTTAACAAATCTGTCTGCTAAGTCTTTTGCCTTGGTTTCCCATTCGGAAACATCTGCATAAGTATCGCGCGGGTCAAGAATTGCAGGATCAACACCCGGAAGCTCGGTAGGAACTTCAAAGTTGAAGATCGGAATCTTCTTTGTCGGAGCATTATTGATGTCGCCATTTAAGATTCCATCAATGATTCCACGGGTATCCTTAATGGAAATTCTCTTTCCAGTTCCGTTCCAGCCTGTGTTTACGAGATAAGCTTTTGCACCGCTCTTTTCCATTCTCTTAACTAATTCTTCTGCATACTTGGTCGGATGAAGCTCTAAGAATGCCTGTCCGAAACAAGCGGAGAATGTCGGTGTAGGCTCGGTAATTCCACGCTCTGTACCAGCTAACTTAGCGGTAAATCCGGAAAGGAAGTAGTACTGGGTCTGCTCCGGTGTCAGAATAGATACAGGTGGCAGTACTCCAAATGCATCTGCGGATAAGAAGATTACGTTCTTAGCAGCAGGAGCAGCGGATACCGGTTTCACAATATTGTCAATGTGATTAATCGGGTAAGATACACGGGTATTCTCCGTTACACTCTTATCGTTAAAGTCAATCTTTCCGTTAGCATCCAGAGTAACGTTCTCAAGAAGAGCATTACGCTTGATCGCATTGTAGATATCCGGCTCGGAATCCTTGTCCAGATTGATAACCTTCGCATAGCATCCGCCCTCAAAGTTAAATACGCCGTTATCATCCCAGCCGTGCTCGTCGTCACCGATGAGAAGACGCTTCGGGTCAGTGGAAAGGGTTGTCTTACCAGTTCCGGAAAGTCCGAAGAAGATAGCTGTGTTTTCGCCATTCATGTCTGTATTTGCAGAACAGTGCATAGAAGCAATACCCTTAAGCGGCAGATAGTAGTTCATCATGGAGAACATACCCTTCTTCATTTCTCCGCCATACCATGTATTAATGATAACCTGCTCGCGGCTGGTGATATTGAAAGCAACACAGGTTTCGGAGTTAAGACCTAACTCTTTATAATTGTCAACCTTTGCCTTAGAAGCGTTATAAACAACGAAATCCGGCTCGAAATCAGCCAGCTCTGCATCGGAAGGTTGAATGAACATATTCTTAATGAAATGTGCCTGCCATGCAACTTCAACGATGAAACGTACTGCCATACGGGTGTCTTTATTTGCACCGCAGAATGCATCTACTACGAAAAGACGTTTGTCGCAAAGCTCTTTCTTAGCGATTTCCTTAACGGTAGCCCAAACATCTTCAGACATAGGATGATTGTCGTTCTTGTACTCATCGGAAGTCCACCATACCGTATCTTTGGAATTATCATCCATAACGATATACTTGTCTTTAGGCGAACGACCTGTATAAATACCAGTCATTACGTTGACTGCGCCAAGCTCGCTTTCCTGACCGACTTCAAAGCCTTCCAAGCCTGCTTTTGTCTCTTCCTCGAATAACATTTCGTAAGAAGGGTTGTGCACGATTTCTTTGACACCGGTAATGTCATACTTGCTTAAATCAATTGCCATTTTTTTAACCTCTCTTCTTTTATATTATAGTTGATATATAGAACCCATTATTAAGCTATATATGGCTAAAGTATACCATATTCAGGAAAATAAGTAAATACCTAAACTGCTTGAGTTTCCGCAGTTTTATCCACAATAACTGAATTTCAACCGCATTCCAGACTTTTTGTCTGTTCCTTCAGCCACGCCCTCTCATCCTCTGACAGATACGGAGACAGCCGCTCATAGACCATCTGATGATACCGGTTCAAAGCTTCGATATCACTTCTCTCCATATAGGCCGGATCGATTCCTTCCAGATCCAGCGGCACTATCGTCAATGGCTTGAATCCCATAAACTGACCGTCCTCATTACATTCCCTCTTTTCACAAAGCAGGATATTTTCGATTCGGATGCCATGGCTTCCTGCAATATAAACCCCCGGTTCATCAGATACCAGCATGCCTTCTTCCAAAACCGCTTCCCTCGCATTACCGGATCTCCAGCTGATATTCTGAGGTCCTTCGTGTACACTTAGCATATAGCCTACGCCATGTCCAGTGCCACATTTATAATCCATCTTTTGCTGCCACAGTGGCCCTCTTGCAAGAATATCAAGGTTGCGCCCCGTACAGCCATGTAAAAACACTGCATTCTGCAGTCTCAGCATCCCCATAACGGTCAGCGTGTAATGTTTTTTCATCTCCTGCATGATACTTCCCATGATGATGCTTCTCGTTACATCCGTAGTGCCGCCCTCGTACTGTCCGCCGGAATCTACCAAATAGATTCCTTCCGGCTTTAGCACCGCATCCCGGCCGGGCACTGCCTCATAATGCATCATTGCCGCATTCGCTCCATAAGCGCTGATGGTGGGAAACGATACCCCTTGAAAGCCTTTGATCTCCTGGCGGTATCCTTCCAATATTTCTGCAGCTTTGCTTTCTGTCAGTCCCTCCGTCTTATGTTCCTTGATATACCGGATATATCTCGTGAGCGCGACACTGTCTAAGAGATAGACCTGCTTAATATGACCGATCTCCACCGGATTCTTCACCGCTTTCATAACCTGCGTCGGATTCTTTGCTTCCACCGTCTCCGCATAATCCTCAACAATCCGGCAGACTGTATAATTGACCACTCCGGGATCAAGCATCATTCTCGCCTTTCTCCCAAACTGCTTCTCTGCCTGCTGCAGCAGCCCTGGCAGTTCCCCGATAAAATCCTCATATGGATGCCATTCAATACCGTTCGCCTCTGCAAAGCGGACATTCTCCTCCTTCTCCCGCAGATCGGCTATGGATTTCTCCTTCAGATAAACGATCACCTTTTCTTTAAAGATCAGGGTAAATGCATATGCCACCGGATTGCATTCGATATCCTCTCCCCTGATATTAAATAGCCACATTTGATCCTCTAACCCGGAAAGCAGCAGATGATCCGCTTTCCGTCCCTCCATCTTCTCTCTGACGCGCAGCAATTTTTCGCTACAGCTTTCCCCAGTCAACCCTTTCTCTAAAATGCGTATGGGAGCCGCGCTGTCAGCCGGTCTGTCCGCAAAAACTGATTCTGCCAGATCGTTCTGATATACGATCTCGCCCTGTTTTTCTTCCATGATCTTCTCCAGCCTTTTTCCTAAGGCTGCGTTCACACAAAATCCATACAGTCCCAATTTCATACCTTCCTTTAGATGGGACTTTAAATATTCCTCCAACTCCGGAACCCCCTGCTGCCGGCTTCTCATCAAAAGGATGCCCGTACCTTCCAGCTCTTGTTCTGCCTGCACAAAATATCTTCCATCCGTCCAGAGCAGGCATTCCTCCTCCCCGATCAGAAGATCTCCATTGGAACCAGTAAATCCCGACAGAAATTCCCGTTCCTTATAATGATCATTAATATATTCCGACCCATGAGGATCTGCTGTCACTACCAAATAATAATGCACTCCGACAGCTTTCATATTCTGCCTGAGTGCATGAATGCGTTCCCTGATGACTTTATTTTCCATACTAATTACCATGCCTTTCCGTAACCTGCGAATTTGTGCCGCAGGCACAAATTCGCGTATGAAAAATTTATTTTTCATACTAATCCCCCATGCCGCCTTTGGCGGCTCAAATAGGAATGAAAAACGCCGCTTAAAAGCGAATGGGTTCGCTTTGCGTTTTTCGGTGTGAGACTTAGAACTTCTTCGCGAAGCAGCCCTTGCTGCGAGCAAAATTGCCGAAGGCAATAAAATTGCTAAAGCAATTAGAAGTTCTTCTCACACTAAACTTTTATTTTATAAAGTCCGCCGTCGCCGATGCCCCGATCCGGGCACAGCCAAGTTCCGCAAATGCCATCAACGATTCTTTAGTACGGATTCCGCCTGCTGCCTTGATTTTTACATCAGCTCCTATATTGTCTTTAAACAATACAATATCCTCTTTCACTGCCCCTGCCGTGCCAAAACCAGTGGAAGTTTTGATATAATCCGCTCCCGCCTTTGTTACGATCTGGCATAAACGGATCTTTTCTTCCTCCGACAAATAGCATGTCTCAACAATAACCTTTAAGATCTTTCCCTGACATGCTGCCCGTACGGCGCTGATCTCCCGCTCAACCAAATCGTATCTGCTGTTTTTGACGTCCCCGATATTGATTACCATATCGATCTCATCTGCGCCATTCTTCACGGCATCCTCTGTTTCAAATACTTTCACAGCAGTCGTCGCATATCCCAGCGGAAAACCGATCACTGTACAGATCTTCAATCTGTCGCCGTATGTCTCCCTGATCCTTGCGATGTAAGATGGCGGCACACAGACACTCGCTGTCTGATATTCTATCGCCTCCTCACACAGCTTCCTGATATCTGCCCATGTTGCATATGCTTTTAACATCGTATGGTCGATCTTATGGACCGCCTCCCATACTTCTTCATCCGTATATTCCCGTTTTCCCTCTGTCTCTCCGGAACGAAGTCCCGGAAGCAGTTCCTCTTCGGATTCACCAAGGAGATTTTTACGCATATCTTCCATTTGCAGAACCTTCTCGATCCTGCCCAGCATAGCCTCCTCCTTAAACGGTTTCGTAATAAAATCCATCGCACCCATTTGAAGTCCTTTACGTTCACTTGCCTGCTCAGCATCTGCCGTCAAAAAGATGATGGGGATTCTGGCTGTCAATGGGTTCAATTTTATCCGCTCCATGACAGAATAACCATCCATCTCCGGCATCATCAGATCCAGCAGGATCAGGTCCGGTATATTCTTTTTTAAGAACTGCAACGCCTGTTTTCCTGATTTCGCCATCGACAGCTGATAATAAGGCTGCAGAACTTACGCTGCACTCTTTAAA
>CAMWHY010000104.1 GCA_947174185.1 uncultured Lachnospiraceae bacterium
CCCCCACCCCGGTCTTTGTTTACTCGCTCACGACGCCTAACGCGACTCAGCAGAGTGGATTGGGCGGGGAGACGTCTAATCCATACACGATCTATGGAAATGCGGACACAGCGCAAAATGCAAACCCGGTCTATGGGAATGTAGGCACAACACAGAATGCGAATTCCCTTTATGGGAATGCAGAGGAGGATTCCAGTGGACTGAGTCTTGAATTTTTGAAGCGGTCAGATGAGGAAAGATGGCGGCGTGAGCATGGCGGTAATTAAGTTTTTTATTTCTATAGTTAAGTCGCAGCGGAGCTGCGACATGGAGATTTAATATAAAAAAATAAAAAAGTCCTTGACTTATTTTAACCGTTATGGTAATCTAATGTAGCTGAAGCAGAGTATCCACTCTCACCCTGCGACGAATGTGTTTCAGGTGTTAATAGTTTCTATTTGACATTGTGTTGTCAGATCGGTATCAAAAACGGAAGATTGTTTTGTTGAAACAGTTTTCGGTGGATGAAAAAGATGGTCAGGCGGCAGAAAGCAATAGGGAAGATTTAGGTGGATAGTTATGCTATCCACTATTTTATTATGTGAGCGGGGTGTGATATTATTAGCGATTTACTTATCAATGGACAAATCAGAGAGAAAGAAGTACGAGTGATCGGAGAAAACGGTGAACAGCTTGGCGTGATGTCTATTCAGGAGGCACAGGCGCTGGCAGATCAGGCAGAGGTCGACTTGGTTTTGATTGCACCGGTAGCAAAGCCGCCTGTATGCAGGGTGGTAGATTACGGAAAATATCGTTATGATATGATGCGTAAGGAAAAAGAAGCCAAGAAAAAGCAGAAGACGGTAGAGATCAAGGAGATCAGATTGTCTCCCAATATTGATACCAATGATCTGAATACGAAGATCAATGCTGCAAGAAAATTCCTTTCCAAGGGTGACAAGGTAAAGATCACGCTGCGTTTTAGGGGACGTGAAATGGCGCATATGGCGAACAGCAAGCATATTCTGGATGATTTTGCTGAAAGCCTGACTGACATTGCGGTAGTGGAAAAACCTGCCAAAGTAGAAGGCAGGAGTATGACCATGTTTTTAGCTGAGAAACATTAAGCGGGTAATCAGTTAAAATAGAAAGATTAAGAATTAGGAGGAACAAGATTATGCCTAAAATGAAGACAAACAGATCGGCAGCAAAACGTTTTAAAAAGACAGGAACCGGTAAGCTGGTTAGAAATAAAGCTTATAAGAGACATATCCTGACCAAGAAATCTACAAAGAGAAAGAGAGCTTTGAGACAGGATGTTGTTGTAGATGCAACGAATGTAAAGAATATGAAGAAGATATTACCATATGTATAAGCGGTAAGGAGGAGAATAGACATGGCAAGAATTAAAGGCGGTATGAACGCTAAAAAGAAACATAATAGAGTGTTAAAGCTTGCAAAGGGATACAGAGGAGCCAGATCAAAGCAGTATCGTGTGGCGAAGCAGTCAGTTATGAGAGCGCTTGCATCCTCTTATGCCGGCAGGAAAGAGAAAAAGCGTCAGTTCAGACAGCTCTGGATCGCACGTATCAATGCAGCTGCAAGAATGAATGGACTTTCCTACAGCAAATTTATGTATGGGTTGAAGCTGGCTGAGGTTGACATTAATCGAAAGATGTTAGCTGAAATGGCAGTCAATGACGCTGAAGGATTTGCATCTCTGGCAGAACTGGCTAAAAGCAAGATTGCATAAATCCGGACAGGTTATGTAGCATTTAATTATTATCCCGGCAGGGAATACCTGCTGGGATTTTTCTATTGTTTGAAATATGAAAAAGATCTCCCCTTATTTATCTTCGCGGATATTGTTAAGTATTTCAACCATTTTCTCAAGATTTCTTTTCTGATTCGGAAAGTTGTAGCCGAACACTTTGGGAGCGGCTTGCAGCCTGATTTTTATATCCTTTTTCTCGGCGGGAAACACCATTTTTATAATATATTGTCCGAAAATTGTTTTTCTGATTTTCAAGCTTTTTGCAAGCGCTATTTCATATGTGGCATATGTCTGTGTTGGGTCCTCGTTAAAGACCTGTTCCAAGGGAGAGTACATCACAATCAGTAACCAGCCGCCGCTTGTGCAGGTGGCGTACCCCATAAGCATATCACCGCTCAAATTCCCCCAATTCTTCAGCTTGAAGACACAGTAAATGGGGCAAAGGTTTTTTTCTTCCCCCCAAAGCATTCCGTTGAATATTTGGTTCATGGTCTGCTCATTATATTTCATATTAATCCCCTATGCAGCTTTCGGTGATTCCTACATTTGATACTAAATATTCCCATTTCGGTAACAGAGAAATAGCGGTTATTGTCTCCACTGCTCAAACATGGACTGCAATACATGTTCCGCATACATGGAAAAGCCGGAACGGCTCTTTTTGAATTCATCGGTCAGTTCAAAGAAAATTTCTTTGGAACGGTATTCCCGTTTAAAGAAGGGGGTAAAAAGAATATCCCATTCCGGCAGATACATAGACTGCTTTCTGGTATAACAGTTAGCAGCTGTAGCTTGTACGCGGTGGGATTTGTCGACAAAGGAAGCCACCGATTTGTGCATGGCCATATCCTCTGCCGGAAGATAGTAATACTCTTTATAATTGGAATAGAAAAATTTCATTTCTTCTTCATAGATAGGTACTTTTAAGGTGCCGTCGATTCCCTCTGCACTAAAATAACATCCCAATGCCCTGAAAGAAAAGGGGACAGGAACAGGCGACTGGAAGCGAAGCCGCATGATAATCTCCTGACAGCGTTTTTTATTGCTGTCATGGTAGTAGCTTGCCTGCGCTTTCATGACGCGGACCGGCAGATGAAACAGATCGGAATAGGCGAGGATGGAAATGATCCTTAGCATACCTTTTAAATCATCCTCATTGTGGAGTAACAGTTCATTTAACAGGGTTTCGTCCTGAGTGCAGACATAATCATGGTATTTGCTGATCATGTCATGTCCTGAACAGGTATCTTCCCTGACAAGACCCAGAAAATTTTCTACGGTCTTCTGCTTTAGGTCAGGAAGCGCTAAAATATCACGATAGGGTACAGATCTTCGGTAAATATCAATTCCCTCGCAGTTGTCAAAATTATAATCAAGAGAAAACTGCTGGCATTTCTGCAACAGGTATGGAATGTCAAACTGGTTGCCATTATAATGAATTAAGTAACGGTACTTCTTTAATAAATCAAAAAATGCAGTCAGGACCTGCAGCTCTTCTTCATATTTTTCTGCAAGCCACTGGATCGCGTGCCATTCACGGTCTTCATAATATACGCATCCGATCAGAAACAGATTGGAATTCTTTGCGGTCAGTCCCGTTGTCTCAATATCCAGAAAAAGCACGTCAGAAGGCGTGAGGTCATTATCTGGAGATAAATGTTCGATCGGGTAGTCCGGTACAAGTTGGCGTAGATTTGTAGTGATTGTTTTCATTGTGATCCTGCCTTTATATTATTTTATTGCCGACGCGTCTGTCTTGTATATATCATCATTGTATCATATACTGATTGCTTTGCTACTATCATAACACAATAATGAAAATAGATGTAGTATTTTTTTGAAATATGCAAATATTTGTATGTTTCTGTGATTTGGATAAAAAAATATTTTTTTCGGGTTAATTTTTAGTAATATGAAATTGTTGTAGAACTTTTCTTTAAAAAGGAGTATATTATACACAGGAGCTTATGCTGCTTTGAAGCAGGTATTGCAATAAGCTGAGAGTGATAAAAGGAGTGGGGATTGATTCATGGCAAAACGGACATTTCAGGGAGGCGTACATCCTTATGATGGGAAAGCGCTTTCCAAAGATAAACCGATCAAGGATATTCTGCCGAAAGGAGAACTGGTATATCCTTTGTCCCAGCATATCGGCGCACCGGCAAAACCAATTGTAGAAAAGGGTCAGAGGGTGCTGGCAGGTGAGAAGATCGCAGAGGCTGGAGGATTTGTATCTTCGCCGGTGTATGCATCGGTATCCGGCACAGTTAAGTGCATTGAACCCCGCCGTACCGTAACCGGTGACAGCATCAATTGTATCGTGATTGAGAACGATATGCAGTACGAGGCAGCGCCGCCGATCCATTCCATGGATTATAAAGATATGAAACGGGAGGATATCATACGTATTATCGGAGAAGCCGGTATCGTCGGCATGGGTGGCGCCGGTTTCCCGACACAGGTAAAACTCTCACCCAAAGAACCGGACAAGATCGATTATGTGATCGTCAACTGTGCGGAGTGCGAGCCTTATTTAACGTCAGATTACCGTAAGATGCTGGAGGAACCGGACAAGCTGGTGCGTGGACTTCAGATTATGCTAAGCCTGTTTCCGGGGGCACAGGGTATCCTTGCAGTAGAAGATAACAAACCGGATTGTATTGAGACGCTTAGAAAACAGACGGAAAATATGGATCATATTTTTGTTCGTTCTATGATGACAAAATATCCACAGGGTTCGGAACGGCAGCTGATCTATGCTGTGACGGGAAGAAAAATCAATTCCAAAATGCTTCCTGCCGATCAGGGCTGTGTGGTCAATAATGTCGATACGGTCATTGCCATATGCAATGCCATTGATGAAGGACAACCTCTGATGCACAGGATCGTGACGGTGACGGGGGATGCGGTCAAGAAACCTCAGAATTTCCGGGTGAAGACAGGAACGCTATATTCGGAACTGATAGAGGAGGCCGGCGGATTTGTGGAACAACCGGAGAAGATCATATCCGGCGGTCCAATGATGGGTTTTGCCATCTTTGATACTGATGTACCGGTGACAAAGACATCCTCTGCATTGCTGTGTATGACAAAGGATGAAGTGTCTAAATGGGAGGTCGGTCCGTGTATCAATTGCGGCAGATGTGTGGAGGTATGTCCGTCCAGACTGATTCCTACCCGATTGGCAGAACATGCAGATCATTTTAATACCGAAGGATTTTTGGAACTGAATGGCATGGAATGTGTGGAATGCGGTTCCTGTACTTATATTTGTCCGGCGAAGCGTCAGCTTGCGCAGTCGATCAAAACTATGCGCAAGACCGTACTGGCGAGTCGAAAGAAAGGGTAATATTAAAAAGATAGTGAGGTTTGGGAAATGAGTGAATTGATGAAGGTATCATCCACGCCGCATGTCAGGGCGAAAGACTCTACCGCGCGTATCATGCTGACGGTAGTGATCGCGCTGCTTCCTGCGGCTGGATTTGGGGTGTGGCATTTTGGATGGAAGGCTTTCATGCTGATTCTGATTACCGTGGCGACTTGCGTGCTTTCAGAATGGTTGTTTTGTCTGGCTGTCAAAAAGAAGAGTACCATCGGTGATTTTTCGGCAGTCGTCACAGGAATGCTGCTTGCCATGAATCTGCCGGTCAGTGCGCCATGGTGGATCGCCGTGATTGGCGGGATATTTGCGATTTTCGTTGTGAAGATGCTGTTTGGCGGTCTGGGGCAGAATTTTATGAATCCTGCGCTGGGTGCCAGATGTTTTCTTTTGATTTCTTTTTCTAAGATTATGACGGATTTTTCCTACGTTGCTCCTGGGGGAACAGATGTGATCAGTGGGGCAACGCCGTTGGCATGTCTGAAAAATGGGGATCCGGTAGTGGTAAGAGACATGATCCTGGGGACGGTTCAGGGGACGATCGGTGAGATTTCTATGATTGCGATTGTTATTGGTGGATGTATATTGATTATGACAGGAATCATCGATATGGTAGTGACGGGTACTTACATATTTTCCTTTGCAGTTTTTGTTTTGCTTTTTGCTGGAAGGGGACTGGATTGGTATTATCTTTCCGCGCATATTGCAGGGGGCGGACTGATGCTGGGGGCATTCTTTATGGCGACGGATTATGTGACCAGACCCATTACCAGAAAAGGACAGATAATTTATGGTATTCTGCTGGGGGTTCTGACCGGTATCTTCCGTTTGTTCGGTCCTTCCGCAGAAGGCGTATCTTATGCGATCATCATCGGCAATCTTTTGGTTCCCTTGATTGAGAAGATATCTGTACCTGCCTATTTTGGCAAGAAGAAAGCAGATACAAAAAAGTAGCGAATTTGTAGATGGGGGATTAACATGAAACAGATTATCAAAGATGCATTGATATTATTTGCCATAACAGCGGTTGCAGGGATTCTTCTGGCGTTAGTCAATGAGATCACAAAAGAGCCGATTGCAGCGCAGGAGCAGCAGAAAAAGACGGAGGCATTTCAAGCGGTGTTCGCGGATGCGGCGACCTTTGAAACGATGACGCTGCCGGATATGACGGCACCGGAATACGCGCCTTTTGCGGAAGCGCATCCGTTGAGTGAGATCAATGAGATCAATACTGCATATGATGCGGCGGGTCAGCCGGTGGGATATGTCCTGACAGTAACCAACAAGGAAGGCTATGGCGGCAATATCCAGTTTGTTATGGGAATCAGGATGGGCGGTACGTTAAACGGCATTTCCATTCTGGAAACCAGCGAGACGGTTGGACTCGGACTGGAAGCGCAGACGGTACTGGCGCCTCAGTTTGCCGGTAAGAATGTTACTTCCTTTGCATATACGAAGACCGGGGCGATGGCTGAGAGTGAAGTAGATGCGATCAGTTCGGCAACGATCACGACCAATGCCGTGGTAAACGGCGTCAATGCCGGTCTTGACTATTTTCATGGATATCTGATGGAAGGAGGGATGAGCAATGAGTAAGGAGAATGAAATGACAGCCGGAAAAGTGTTTTTTAATGGACTGATCAAAGAAAATCCTACGTTTGTCCTGATGCTTGGTATGTGTCCGACCCTGGCGGTTACGACTTCTGCCATCAACGGTTTTGGTATGGGGATGACAACGATGGTTGTTCTGACGATGAGTAATATCATTATTTCCCTGCTGCGAAATATCATTCCGGATAAGGTGCGGATTCCCGCCTTTATTGTCATTATTGCATCTTTTGTAACGATCGTTGGTCAGTTTTTGGAGGCGTATATCCCTGCCTTAAATGATGCCTTGGGAATGTTTATTCCCCTGATCGTGGTCAACTGTATTATTCTGGGACGTGCGGAAGCGTTTGCTTCTAAAAACAACTTTGTCTTGTCCATGTTTGATGGACTTGGCATGGGGCTTGGCTTTACTGTGGCGTTGACATGTATCGGTCTGGTCAGGGAACTTTTGGGAGCGCATAAGATCTTTGGTATTTCCTTTGCGGAGCTAGCAGCGATGATTGGTGCGGGAGAGGGTGTGACGGGATGGCTGCAGAGCCAGAGCCCGATCTCGATCTTTGTTATGGCACCGGGAGCATTTTTCGTACTTGCGGCATTGACGGCGGTTCAGAATGTAGTGCGGAGTAAAAAGGAACAGCGGGGTGAGAAGACAAAGATCCAGAGTGGATGTAGCCATGATTGTATGAATTGCGGAGAGTCCTCCTGTGAGCATCGGTTTTATGATCCGAATGGGAAGGATTGTGCAGTTGGCAGATGAGAAACCGCCTGCGGCCCCAATTCGTGGGCTGTGGAAAGGCATGGTTTTTAGTGTGAATAAATGAGTTGAGGTGGAAGATATGGGAGAGACATTGAGAGAATTATTGATCATAGCGATCGGTTCCGCACTGGTCAGCAATGTTGTTTTAAGTCAGTTTTATGGGCTTTGTCCTTTTCTGGGCGTGTCAAAACAGCTTAAAACGGCAGGTGGCATGGGGATCGCGGTTATCTTTGTCATTACGCTGGCATCGCTGGTTTCCGGGGCGATCTATCAGTTTATCCTGCAGAGATTTCATATCGAATATTTAAGAACGATTGTATTTATTTTGGTGATCGCGGCTCTGGTGCAGTTTGTGGAGATGTTCTTAAAGAAAAAGATTCCGGCACTGTATCAGTCCCTCGGCGTATTCCTGCCGTTGATTACAACGAACTGCGCGGTGCTTGGTACGGCGCTGACCAATGTGCAGAAGGAATTTAATATTTTGTATGGTGTGGTGAACGGCTTTGCAACTGCCGGGGGATTTGCGATTGCAATCTGTATCCTTGCGGGTATCCGGGAGAAGATGCAGTATAATGAAATTCCGAAACCATTTCAGGGAATGCCCATCGTGCTGGTTACGGCAGGGTTGATGGCGATTGCATTTTGCGGATTTTCCGGACTGCTGTAAGAGACTATTGATTTTTATCTGTGTGACGGTATCAAAAGATTAGATTAGCAGGTTAAGAGAAAGGTATGGTTATCGATATGGATTTTGGAGCGATTTTAACAGCTGTTCTGGTGATCAGTCTGGTAGGAATTTTGATTGGACTGTTTCTGGGAATTGCAGGATTAAAATTAAAAGTGGATGTTGATCCAAAGGAAGAACAGGTGGTCAACACGCTTCCAGGCAATAACTGTGGAGGCTGCGGTTATGCGGGGTGTTCTGCCCTTGCGGCTGCCATTGTGAAAGGGGAAGCGGCAGTTAATGCTTGTCCGGTGGGCGGCGACAAGGTTGCCAAAGAGATTGCAAAGATCATGGGGGTAGAAGCCGGGGAAAGCATACGTATGACCGCATATGTCAAATGTGCCGGAGACTGCGATAAGGCGACGACAGACTACGAATACAGCGGTGTACAGGACTGCAGAATGCTGCAGTTTGTGCCGAATGGCGGCCCTAAGACCTGTAATTACGGTTGTCTGGGGTATGGTTCCTGCGTAAAGGAATGTCCCTTTGACGCTATCCATCTGGAAAATGGGATAGCAGTCGTGGATAAGGATAAATGTAAGGCCTGCGGTAAATGTGTTACCGTATGTCCGAAGCATATCATTGAGATGATTCCGTACGATGCGGAATATGTTGTGGCATGTTCTTCCAATGAAAAAGGGCCTGTCGTGATGAAAGAATGTCAGGTGGGATGTATCGGCTGTGGAATCTGTAGGAAGAATTGTCCAAGCGATGCGATTGATGTGACGGATTTTCTGGCAAAGATCGATCCGGAGAAATGCACTGCCTGCGGAACATGTAAAGAAAAATGTCCGAAAAAGACGATCCATAAACACTAACAGATATAGATGTCATTCTTACTGCTGTTACAATGATATCAATACTTAAAAATTTCAAATTGAGTGGAAGCATAAATGGATATTACCTTATATTATCAGGAAAAAGGAAATCAAGAGCCGTTTATCCTTTTGCATGGAAACGGAGAGGATGGCTCATATTTTAAGCATCAAATTGATTATTTTAGCGACAGATACAGAGTGATTGCTTTAGACACACGAGGTCACGGTAAATCGCCAAGAGGTACAAAACCTTTTACTATTGAGCAGTTTTCCTGTGACCTATACGATTTTATGGCAGGTCTTGAAATTTCAAATGCAGTTATTTTGGGGTTTTCAGATGGAGCAAATATAGCAATGAAATTTGCGCTGAAATATCCAGATAAGGTAAAGGCATTGATATTAAACGGGGGCAATCTGAATCCGAAAGGAGTAAAAAGAGCGACACAAATTCCAATCGAAATAGGATACAAAATAGCAAAACGATTTGCTTTTGAATCGCCTGAAGCCAAAAAGAATGCTGAAATGCTGGGGTTAATGGTTAATGAGCCCAATATTGAATCAAACGAATTATCCAAAATAACAGTCCCTACGCTGGTAATCTGTGGAAGAAATGATATGATTAAGGAATCCCATACAAAAGAGATTGCGGAAAATATACCCAATGCAAAATTATCGATTATTCAAGGCAATCACTTTATTGCAAATAAGAGATACGTTACATTTAATAAAGAGGTCGAAGATTTTTTACAAACAATTCAGTAAATTCCAGTTTTTGCAGACTGAAAAATCGGGATTTGAAGGAGAACATTATGGATAAGGTATTGAGCATTTTTAGTTTATTAAGTGTTATATGGTCTAATATTTTGCTTTTTACAATACTGGACCACGAATACTTTACTGGGTTACCGGGAACTATTGAAGGCCGCAGAATGCTGGTTGGTATGTACTTAATCTATTTCATTGTACTTTTGTATAACATATTTGCAATCTTGTACTGCCGAAAAGTGCAAAGAGAACAACAGACCTCAAAAATTCCAAGTGTGATTTCATCAGCAGGAACCTTAATTTATTCAACCGTTGCAATTTTGATCTCACTTTTAGTTAGTTTTGTTGAATTTACCGGCGGTGTATGAGTGCATCAGTCAAACTGCCTTTCCGCACCTTTTTCCTGTTAATGTAATTTAATATCCGGAGAGGGGTTCCGGAAATCCGCTGGAATATTGTATGGTATTATCGTCCGTGATAAACATGGCTTCCACGCCGTCTAAAGTTTCAATGAGTTTCAGACCATCTTCCGGTCCCAGGACAAAACACGTTGTGCTTAAAGCGTCGCAGGTAAGGGAGCTTTCCCCCAGAATACTGACGCTGTAGAGATGATTTTCCACGGGATAGCCAGTGGCAGTGTCTAAGATATGGTGATACAGGGTGTCCCCATCATAAAAATAGCGGTGATAAACGCCGGAAGTCACGAGCGTACAGTCAGTCAGGGCAAAGCTGGCTATGGGGTCGCCGTCCCCGAAGGGTTTTTCTACGCCTACCGTAAAAGGTTCATTGTCCGGTTTGGAACCTAGTACAACAGTG
>CAMWHY010000105.1 GCA_947174185.1 uncultured Lachnospiraceae bacterium
AAATATGAACAAGAGCTTTCAAATGATAATATCTCCCTGAAAATATTATCTTGAAGTCACGATATAAGGCGCAATTGCTCCGGCAAGTGCATTTGCCGGCATGGACTGCAGCCAGATCCGTCCCGGTCCTGTAACTTTTGTATTGAAAAATCCTTCACCGCCCAGCAGGGCATTGCCAATCCCTTTTACTGATTCGATATCAATGGAACAAGTTGCTTCCATTGCAGCCAGATATCCGGTATCTACAAGCATAGATTCGCCGGGTGCAAGGCTGTATTCACAGACACAGCCGTTGATTTCCAGAAATACAAGACCGTGACCGCTGAATTTCTGCATGATAAACCCTTCGCCACCAAAGAGGCCCGCGCCGAACTTCTTCTGGAAGAAAAGATCCATATTAATGCCGATCGTGTTGGCAAGATAAGCGGTTTTCTGCGCTATAATAGGCGTTGTTTCCGTATTAAAAGCGATGATGCTTCCCGGAAAAGAAGATGCAAATGCAATTTCACCCGGACCGCCTACAGCAGTATATGTATTTCGGAAAATGGATTCTCCGGTCAATGAGCTTTTCGCCATTTTGCCGATGGCGCCTAAAAACCCATTGTCCTGTCCGCCAACTCCTGTTTTCATTTCCATCGTAGTAGTCATCCAGGACATAGCCCCTTTCTGACATTCGATGGCTTCTCCCTGCGCAAGCTTACAGATCAGAACCGTGAGGGGCACGTTTTTAATTTCGTATTCCATGATGATATCTCTCCTCTTTTTATTTTTTATAGGTCAGATAATTGCGAAACTCCAAATTTTCAAAAAACAGTTGTACAATATAGACTATATCACAAGCCGGGCGCTTGTACACTCGCCGGCACTTAGATGCCGTATTTTGGCATCTTATGTGCCCGTTGAGAAGTGTACGCAGCGAAAGCGTGCCCGGCGGTGATATGTCTATGTTGTACAACGGAAGATTTCAAAAATAGTGTTTCACATACCTATATTTAATATATAGTCAGGCAATATCAAATAATTACAGCATTTGCAATTATTAACAACGTTCCGGTTCCGGATAATCCACCCCGAAGGTCTCTACAGTGACGGTCTTCATCACTTTTTCCTCCAGCGGTCTGTCATTGTAATCAGTCTTACATTCCGCAATCTTATTGACAACTTCCAATCCTTCCGTGATCTTTCCAAATGCGGCATATTCTCCATCTAAGTGGGGGCTTGTCTTGTGCATTATAAAAAACTGGCTTCCCGCCGAGTTGGGATTCATGGCGCGTGCCATGGAAAGAACACCGGGGGTATGCTTTAAATCATTTTGAAATCCATTGTGGGAAAATTCTCCCTTAATGCTGTATCCAGGACCGCCCATACCGCTGCCCTCAGGATCTCCGCCTTGTAGCATAAAACCTTTGATGACACGGTGAAAAATCAGCCCGTCATAAAAACCTTTTTTAATTAAACTGATAAAGTTATTGACTGTGTTCGGTGCAATTTCCGGATAAAGCTCCGCTTTCATGACGTCACCGTCCGCCATAGTAATCGTAATGATTGGATTTTGTGACATAGTAAATGATATACCTCCTGATAGTTTTAATATTATGATTTACCATTGTAAAAGAATCTTTCTGTTTCGTAAAGTCATATTATATGAATTTAAGTAATTCGTTAAATGTCAGGCTGCTGTCTGTGTTCCATAATATAGTCAAGCAGCCTGTGAGCCACATCTTCTTTCTGCATCAGAGGAAGTTCCACAGTATCCTCTTTGGAAAGGAGGGTTACAATGTTCGTTTCGGTGCCAAAACCTGCACCGGGTTGTTTTAAATTATTGGCAACGATTAAATCCAGATTCTTTTTTTGTAATTTCAGACGTGAATTTTCTATCATATGTTCCGTTTCCATGGAAAAACCGCATAAAAACTGACCTTCCTTTTTATGCGCTCCCAAAAATCCAAGAATATCTTCCGTACGTTCCAATTCCAAAAATAATGCATCGTCTGATTTTTTCATTTTTTCATCTGCTATATTTTTGGGACGGTAATCTGCTACAGCAGCCGCTTTGATGATGATATCCTGTCGGTCGGCACGGGTCTTTACGGCCTCTGCCATATCTTCGGCGGAGGTGATTTCTATCACCTCCGTGCCCATAGGCGGTGTAATGTCCGTCGGTCCGGTAACGAGTGTTACCTTAGCGCCGCGGAGCATAGCGGCTCTTGCAATGGCATAGCCCATTTTTCCGGTGGAATGATTACTGATAAAGCGTACCGGATCTAATTTTTCCCTGGTGGGACCGGCCGTTACAAGAATATTGATTCCTGCCATGTCTTTTGGACAAAGGGATTTGATAATATATTCCAGAAGAATCTCCGGTTCCGGCATTTTTCCTTCCCCTGTATCACCACAGGCAAGATATCCGGAGGCGGGAGTGATAATTTCAAAACCGTAGTTTTGCAGAATGCGTATGTTATCCTGTACAATGGAATTACGGTACATCCGCGTATTCATGGCAGGGGCAATGATTTTGGGGCATTCGCAGGCGAGCAGGGTAGTGGTCAGCATATCATCTGCCAGACCGTGGGCAGCCTTTGCAATTACATTGGCGGAGGCGGGAGCGATCATGATGACGTCAGCCTGCTTGGCAAGGGCTACATGTTCTACCTGAAATTGAAAATTCCGGTCAAAGGTGTCAGTCAGACACTTATTGCCTGTCAGTGTTTCAAATGTGATAGGATTAATAAAGTTCGTGGCATTCTGCGTCATAATGACGGTTACGTCCGCATTTTGCTTTTTCAGCATGCTTGCAAGAGAAGCAATTTTATAAGCGGCAATACTGCCCGTTACGCCAAGAATAATATGTTTGTTTGAAAGCATCTCTTTCTCCATTCCATAATATTTTAATAAGCAATTGCATCTGATATCATTATTCTTTAATAGGTTTTACCTTCATCAGCGCCAGTCCGACGCCTGCCACAATAATAGCGGCTACCATTGCTTCAACAATGCCGTTAAAGGTAATGATACCCATAATTACATCAAATACAGCTTCTCCTGCAATTCCCAGAGTCTGTGCATAGGCATCTTTATATAAGATAAAAATACCGCTCATGACCAGCAGGGTGTTAGTAAAGGCACCTGACAGACCGGCATAGGCCAGAGCCGCATTTGCAGCGCTTTTTTTGCGTTCCAGCATCGTAAGCGTAATAAACAGCAGGATTCCTACAATGGCTCCGGCTGCAATAAAGATAAGAGATGCATTTGCCTTATCCGCCAGCTTATCTGCCAGAAGACGGTTTAAAAATGCATTCAAAGATATAGCCAACAGAATGGATACAACAGCATTTACGATAATGCGCCATAGTTTCTGTTCGCTTTTCAGCAGCTTGCGGATCAAAAGATAAACAAAATAGGGGACAATGCCAACTAAAATTCTCGGTATAAAGCAGATATAAAGGCTTTTGAAAATACCGGAAACGCCGACTACATTAGCAGCCAAAATCGGCGAAAATACAAATGCCGATGGCGTGGCAGCCCGGAAGGTGTTGTTGATTAAGCTTGTAAATCCAAATACAAATCCTAAAAATGCACCTTTCTTCGGTCCAAGAAATAGCGCTCCAAGGATTACCGGGATATGGATGATGGTTGCGTTGATGACAACCAACGGAATATATCCCAGAGGGGTGAATGCCATAACAATAATTATGGCGGTGAACAGTGCAGTAAGCACAAGTTCATAAGACTTTTGATTTTTCATGGTACGTTTCCTCCTGTTATCATTCTCTATATGAGATACAATACGGTGTAATCATATCATATGGGTGTCTTTTTGACAATAATAAATGCTTGTGACATATTATGTTGTTATTTTCGCACACTAGATAGCGAATCATATGTAATTCCTTTTAAATTAATATAAAATGTGGTACAATCTAAATCATGTGAAAAGTGTTTCTAATTGCTCTGACATATTTGTGCCTGCGGCAGTATGAATCCGCAGGCGATAGAAAGGCATGGTTATTTGTATGGAAAGCAAAATACTTGATACGATAAGGAAAGATGAAGTTGTTGCCATTATTCCGGCAAGAGCGGGTTCTAAGGGGGTAAAGAATAAGAACATACGATGCCTTCAGGGTTATCCTATGCTGGCATTTTCTATTGCGGCATGTAAAATGTGCCGGGGAATCGACAGGATCATCGTATCTACGGATTCGGAAGAATACGCTAAGATTGCGGGCTATTATGGAGCGGAGATTCCGTTTTTAAGACCTTCGGAATTGGCGGGGGATCAGTCGACAGATATAGAGTTTATGGAACATGCGATCAGCTGGCTGTATGAGCACGAGCAGAGTGTGCCGGAATACTTTGTGCATATCCGTCCAACGTATCCGCTCCGGGAAATTGAGATCATCGAGAAGGCGATCGAATTATTTCGGGCAGATGCGTCGGCGACGTCCCTGCGTTCCGCACATTTAGCGTCCAATACCCCATATAAATGGTTCAATCTGAAGGAAGATGGGTATTATAAAAGTATTCTTGATCATCTGACACTGGATGAGGCGAATAACCCGCGTCAGGCATTCCCGGATGTATATATTCCGGATGGTTATGTGGATATGCTTAGAACATCTTTTATCGTAGAACAGGATCTGATGCATGGAGACCGTATGATCGGTTATGTAGTGCCAGGCGGGGTGGATATTGACGCTATGAAAGATTTAGAATATTTGGAATATTATCTGACAAAGAATACATCGCCGATTCTGGATTACCTGAGAGAGAATTATAAAAAATTAGAGGATTGGGAAAGAACATGAAAAAATGGCATATTCTTATGATCGGTCTTGGTAGTATAGGACAGCGTCATGTTAGAAATTTAAAAAGGCTTCTGGGCGATCAGTGTGAAATCAGTGCGTACCGTGTCAGAAGATTGCAGCAGACCTTCTCGGATACGATGCAGATTCGGGATGGAGTGAATCTGGAGACGGAGTATCATATCAAAGTTTATACAGATTTGAAAGAGGCTTTGGGTCTGGAACAGGAGCAAGGTAAACCGGATCTGGTTTTTATCACCAATATTACCAGCAAGCATATGGAATGTGCCTTGGCGGCAGCAGAGGCGGGATGTCATATTTTTTTGGAAAAGCCTGTGTCCGACAATATGGATGGGGTGGAACGGCTGATGCAGTTGAAGGAAGAAAAAAAGATCCGTATCTTTATGGGATATCAGAACCGTTATCATGTATGCATCAAAAAGCTGGAGGAATATTTAAAGGAAGACATCCTTGGACAGTTAGTGAGTGTCGATGCCGCATTTTGTGAACGTTTGACAACAATGCACACGTATGAAGATTACAGCACTACGTATATGGCAAGAAAAGAGATGGGGGGCGGGCCTATCCTCAATCTTCAGATTCATGATCTGGATTATCTGCAGTGGTTGTTTGGTATGCCGGAATCTGTCTATGCGGCTGCAGGAAAACACAGCAGCCTGAAAATAGATGTGGAAGATCACGCTGTGGTCAGTTATGTGACAGATTATCGGGATAATCCGCTGACAGTTACTTCAAGAACCGACTTTCTTCAGTATCCGCCGGTGCATACCTGCAGGGTGGTGGGAGAAAAGGGCAGGATCGAGCTGGATTTTAACCGCGCTGCGGTCACACTGATCCTGGAGGATGGCAAACCGGAGGTCAGTGAATACCCTGATTTTGTAAGAAACGATATGTTTTTACAGGAGTTGCAGGACTGTCTGCATTGTATACAGGAGGATGCGCCGGAGAAGATTCCTCTGTCGGAGGGCATCAAAGGATTAAAAATCGCTTTAGCAGCGAAGGAATCTGCAGCGAGGAAAGCTTTGGTAACGATTACGTCATTATTTTAGAATGGAGCAGCAAGGGGGCAAAAATGAAACGATACAAGGATCAGTTTTCATTAAAAGGAAGGGTATGTATTATCACTGGGGGCGGAGGCCTGATCGGAATGAAGCATGCGGAAGCGGTGATGGAAGGAGAGGGGATTCCCGTACTTCTTGATATTGCAGAAGAAGGTATGCAGAGGGTAAAGAAATGCCTGATGGAGGAATACGGTGAAAAGCATGATGGGAAAGATTCTTCCACGGCTGAACCGGTCATAGAGACCTTTGTCACAGATATTACAAAGCGAGGAGATCTGGAGGAAGTCAGGGATATCCTTTTAAAAAAATATGGTCATATCGACGCTTTGATCAATAATGCGGCAAATAATCCGAAAGTCGAAGGGGGATCGAAGAATCTTGCCGCCACAAAATTTCCGGATTTTCCGGTAGATATTTGGAATGCAGATCTGGCGGTAGGATTGACGGGCGCCATGCTCTGTGCACAGGTATTCGGTGAGGTGATGGAGCGGCAGGAAAAGGGTGTCATCATCAATATTTCCTCTGATTATGGGCTGATCTCTCCTGATCAGCGGGTATATCGGAAGGAAGGGATTCCGGAGGAGGAACAGATCATTAAGCCGGTATCATATTCCGTAGTAAAGCATGGAATCATCGGATTGACAAAATATCTTGCAACATATTGGGCAAAAAAGGGCATACGGGTGAATACGCTCTGCCCGGCAAGCCTTGCCAATGGACAGGATGAGGAATTTGTAAAAAAACTGTCAAATCTGATTCCTATGGGAAGGATGTCCGATCCGGATGAGTATGTGGGAACAGTATTGTATATGCTTTCGGAGGCAAGCTCGTATATGACCGGGGCGACGATAGTGCTGGATGGTGGACGGACAAGCTGGTGAGCCGCTGAAGGCTGCATGGGGGATTTGTATGAACAATAAGAAAAGAATCCTGCTGGTACACAATTATTATCAGATTCCCGGAGGGGAGGATACGGTTGTTGCCAATGAGAAAAAAATGTTAGAGGATCATGGACACAAAGTTTTCCTTTATACAAGGGATAATAAAGAACTGAACTCATTTACGATATTTCAGAAATTAAGCTTACCGTTGAATACTGTTTTTTCTTTTAAGACATATCGGGAAGTATGTCATATTATTAGAAAATATAGAATCGATATTGTGCATGTTCATAATACCTTGAATTTGATTAGTCCTTCCGTTTTTTATGCGGCATTTTCCTGTAAGATTCCGGTTATCAATACGCTGCACAATTTTAGGCTGCAGTGTCCGGCAGGGACTTTCTATCGGAATCATCATGTGTGCGAGGACTGTATGAAATATGGATTGTCCTGTTCAGTTAAGCATAGCTGTTACCGTGACAGTAAATTACAGACGCTGGCAAGCGCCTTGACGATCTGGCTGCATCGTTTGATTGGAACATACAAAAAAATAAATTTTATATGTCTGACGGAATTTAATAAGAAGAAACTTTTAGATTTAAATCACAAAAAAAAGAAAGTGATTGATGAACAAAAGGTCTTTGTGAAGCCGAATTTTACACCGGAGGTTGAGGATAGTAAAAGTGGATCAGTTAATACCAGGTTCGGATTAAAGGATAAGAAATATTATGTCTTTGTTGGAAGAGTTGAAGAGATCAAGGGAATCAGAATTCTGGTTAAGACATTCGAAAAAAATGGGCAACTGCTTGTTGTAGTTGGAGATGGTAATGACAACGATAATATAAATGCATATCTTCGCAGAAGAAATATTAAAAATATTATAATGTTGGGGCGGCAGGAACGGGATGTGGTAAATATGATCATGATGCATGCAAAGGCAGTGATTGTACCGTCTTTATGGTATGAAACATTTGGCATGGTGGTGATCGAGGCATATGCCTGCCGTACTCCCGTCATTGCTGCGGATTTTGGTAATGTAGGAGATTTGGTGGAGGATGGCAGGACAGGGTTTAAATATCGACAGGATTCTCCGGATGCATTGAATCTTGCTGTGGAACGGATGGAAAAATTAGATCAGGCAGATTATGAACAGATGCAGCAAGTTGTTTATAATGAATATTTGGACCGGTATTCTACGGAGAAGAATTACAATATCTTAAAAAGAATATATGAAAGGGCTGCCATGAATGATTGACTTGAGATCGCTTAGGAAGTACTAAAAGCCGTTTTTTTATATGGATTACAGGTAGCACAAAATTATTAAGAAAGTATCGGGAACATTTTTTGGATAAGAAAATCAAAATATATCTTCATATGTTGAGAGAACTTACAGCAGAGGAAACAGAATATATATATTTGCTGAAAAGGACTAATCGGATTGATGTGTTTCCCTATGATCCAGAGGATAAAGATTGGATAGAAAGCAGTGAGACAACAAAGGTAGCAGTTTATATTAGTGATGATTTTGAGTTTTTAGAAAAGGCACAGTACACAGGGAGGGTTGCGATTGCCTGTATAGATAAGCAGTATAAAGAACAGGAGAAAAAGGGAAATCTGTGTCTTCATAATCGCTATGCCGTGGAAAGCCTTTTGGCACTTGATGAGGAATATCTTATGCAGGTATATTGCCATAGTAAAGGTATTCCGCAAGTGATTACAACGACTGACAGGCTGATTATCAGAGAGATGGCAATGTCTGATTTGGACGCATTGCTGGAAATTTATGAAACCAATGAAAAAACGGTATTTTTTCAAGCTTTTTATGATAATAGAGAAGAGGCGGCAGCATATCTGGCAGATTATATAAAAAATGTATATGATTTCTATGGATTTGGGATCTGGGGGATTTGTCTAAAAGAAGATTCCGATATGGCTGATGATATACAGGAAGCACAGATGATGGATTTATCCAGGCCGTGTTCTGTGATCGGAATCATTGGGTTCACGCCGAGAGATGATGCGCTGGAGCTGGGTTATGCGCTGGCAAAGGCATATCAGGGGAAAAAATATATTGTGGAAGCGCGTGAAGCTGTGATAAAGTATACGAGAGAAATATTGGGGAATCATAAAATCATTGAGATTACAAATCGATCAAACTAATTTGATAGTGTTAATCAATAAATTTTAACAGGGGTATAAATGATGAATAATAAATGGCCATATGTGATTGCAGAAATCGGCTGTAACCACATGGGAAAGATGGAGATTGCTAAAGAAATGATTGAAACGGCGGCATCATTTTGTAAAGTTGATGCGGTAAAGTTTCAAAAACGCTGTAATAAGGAATTGCTGACAGAAGAACAGTACAATGCGCCGCATCCCAATCCGGAAAATTCCTATGGAAGAACTTATGGTGAACATAGGGAGTTTTTGGAGTTCACGAAGGAACAGCATCGGGAACTGCAGGCATACTGTAAGGAGAAAGGGATAGAATACAGCACTTCCGTATGGGATCTGACTTCTGCAAAGGAAATGGCGGAACTCAATCCCAGATTTTTAAAGATCCCCTCCGCATGCAATAATCATTACGAGATGCTTTCCTGGCTTTGTGAGAACTATCAGGGGGAGATCCAGATTTCTTTTGGTATGACAACACATGAAGAAGAAAAAGAGATCGTGGATCTATTTGAAAAGCATGGACGTAATAAGGATCTGACGATATACAGCTGTACTTCCGGTTATCCGGTGCCGATGAAAGATGTCTGTCTTTTAGAAATCAAAAGGCTCAAAGAAACTTATGGGGACCGTGTAAAAAGAGTGGGTTTTTCCGGTCATCATAATGGCATTGCGATTGATGTAGCGGCGCTAACGCTGGGTGCAGAGGTCTTTGAGCGCCATTTTACGCTGGATCGTACATGGAAGGGCACCGATCACGCAGCTTCGTTGGAGCCGGACGGGATGCGCAGGCTGAAAAGAAATCTGACCCAGACATATGATGCGTTGACCTATAAATCAGATGAAATATTGCCGATTGAACAGACCCAGAGAGCAAAATTAAAATACAGAAAATAAGGTAGAAGATCGTAATGAAGAAGGCATTTACCTGGTTATTAACAATGTTAAACTAAAAGACATATACGTTGCTAGAGGTAGGTAGATTTATTATATGCGTGTACTTTGTCATAATTTTTCAGATGAATTTTTTGCTTTTAGTCAACTTTATTATACAATATAAGTTAAAAAATTGTTTTTGTGTTAAAATGTAATTATACGGCTTGTTTCGTTTTTAAATTGCCTAAATAATTACAAGATAGATAAGGGGAGAATTGTTTTATGTCTTTGGATTATACGGACAGGTTAAATGAGATTGCCAAAACAGCAGGAATGTTTGATTTTACGAGATTCAGACCCTTATATCCGACGGAGAAGGCCTGTAAAAAATATATGGCTGAACTTGATAAATATTTTGAGGTGCGAAAACTTCCCATACGACTTCTTGTAGGCGATGAAAATTCGATAAGATACCTTATAAAAATGTGTCCGCGTTTGGAGGGGGTGGAAGTCTGTACCTTTGAAGAAATAAAGGATAGAGATTTAGAGGATTTTAGGGAATGTACAATTTTTGTCATGGGAATTAATATACAGAAAATTCTTTGGGTGGAAACAGATATTTATAATAAGCATCCCAACTGTCGGATCTGTAGTATTTTTGAATATATGGAATATAATGGAGTAATTGTAAGGTATCCTTTTTGGCAAAATAAAGAAT